>JAHFEM010000217.1 GCA_023248505.1 Nitrospirota bacterium | reverse complement strand
TGATCGCGCAGATGGCCGGTCAGCAGGCGTCCGAGGGGGTCTTGAATGTCGTCCTCTTTATCGCCATCCTCAGCATCAATTTGGGAATCATCAATCTCTTTCCGATTCCTGTCCTGGACGGCGGCCATCTCCTCTTCTTTATTATCGAAGGGATCATGGGGCATCCGCTCAGCCTTAAAACCCGGGAAATTGCCCAGCAGGTGGGGCTCTTCATTATTATCTCGCTCATGGTGTTCGCGTTTTACAACGATATCATGCGGTTCTTCATCAAACAGGGATAGCCACAGGTCGTATCGGAGCCAGGGGGGCGCGGAGAAATGCAGGTAACCCGCAGGAAGACAAGGCAAATTTCAGTCGGTTCGGTGAAGATCGGGGGGGATGCGCCGGTGGTGGTGCAATCGATGACGACCTCCGACACGCGGGACATCGCGGCGACCGTTGCTGAAATTCTCCGACTTGAAGAGGTTGGGTGCGAGATTGTCCGTGTGGCGGTTCCCGATCAAGCGTCGGCCGACGCCCTTCCGAAGGTTCGTTCTCAAATCCATATCCCGCTGATCGCCGATATCCATTTCGATTATCACCTTGCGATCTCGGCGCTTGAGGCGGGTGTCGATGGGCTTCGATTAAACCCGGGGAACATCGGCTCTCGCGAGCGGGTCGAGAAGATCGTTAAGATGTCGCAGGACAAGGGGGTGCCGATCCGTATCGGCGTGAATGCCGGCTCGTTGGAGCGGGATCTCCTCGATAAGTACGGTTATCCGACCGCCGAGGCAATGGTCGAATCGGCGATGCGCCACATCGCCATCTTGGAGTCGCTTGGTTTTTACGAGACAAAAGTTTCACTGAAGGCTTCGCATGTCGGATTGGCGGTGGAGGCCTATCGTCTCTTTTCGAAGCAGTCGGATTATCCCCTTCATCTCGGCATCACCGAGGCGGGGACCGCCGCGACCGGCGCCGTGAAATCGGCCGTCGGTCTGGGCATTCTCCTCTCCGAGGGGGTCGGCGACACCATTCGAATCTCGTTGGCGGCCGATTCGACGGAAGAGGTCCGGGTGGCTTTTGAAATTCTCAAATCGCTGAATCTTCGCCGCCGAGGGGTGAACGTGATCGCCTGTCCGACCTGCGGACGTCTTGAGATCGATGTCATCAAGCTGGCTGCAATGGTGGAAGCCAAGTTAGGGCATATCACCGAGCCGATCGACATCTCGATCCTCGGCTGTGTGGTCAACGGCATCGGAGAGGGGAAAGAGGCCGATATCGGGATCGCCGGCGGACGCGGCGTCGGTCTCCTTTTCCGAAACGGCGAAATCATCCGAAAAGTCCCGTCCGAGCAATTGGAATCGGTTCTCTTGTTTGAGGTGGAACAACTCGTTAAGGAGCGAAAGAAAACACGTGAGACGCAAGGCGTTTGATGTGAGGCGGAAAAGATTTAAAAATCTTTGGACCTCGTCTCCTACACCTCACGCCTAACGACTCACGTCATTTCGAATTTAAGATGCGCTACTCAAAACTCCTCATACCGACGCTACGCGAAGATCCGACCGAAGCGGAAGTGGTCAGCCATCGCTTGATGCTGCGCGCGGGGATGATCCGAAAGGTCACTGCCGGAATTTATAATTTCCTCCCCGTCGGGTTCCGTGTCCTCTCCAAGGTTGCGAAGATCGTTCGAGAAGAGATGGAGCATGCCGGGGCTCAGGAGGTCCTGCTGCCCGCGCTTCAGCCCGCGGAACTCTGGCAAGAGACCGGCCGGTGGAAACAGTACGGCAAGGAGCTGATGCGGCTCAAGGATCGGCATGATCGTGAATTTTGTCTCGGTCCGACCCATGAGGAGGTGATTACCGATCTGGTTCGGCGCGAGGTCAAATCGTACCGCCAGCTTCCGATTAACCTCTATCAGATTCAGACCAAATTCCGGGATGAGATCCGCCCGCGTTTCGGGTTAATGCGCGGACGCGAGTTCATCATGAAAGATGCGTACAGCTTCGACATGGACCCGGAGGGGGCGAAGGAGAGCTATCGGAAGATGTACGACGCCTATCACAAGATCTTCAGCCGCCTCGGTCTTCGGTTCCGAGCGGTGGAGGCCGATACCGGCCTGATCGGCGGCAGCTCCTCGCACGAGTTCATGGTCCTGGCGCAGACCGGAGAGGAAGGGATCGCCTCCTGCACAAAGTGCGACTATGCCGCGAATGTCGAGCGGGCAGAGTTGAAGACGGGGGGCCGGGGGCCGGGGATCGGGGAGATCAAACCGTTGGAACAGGTCAAGACACCGGGCAAGAAGTCGGTCGAAGAGGTCAGCTCATTCCTCAAAATTACGCCTCAGCAGTTGGTCAAGACACTTCTTTTCTCCGCCGATGGGCGGCCGGTGGCGGTGCTGGTCCGCGGAGATCATCAGGTCAATGAGATCAAGGTGAAGCGCCTTCTGGGCGTTTCAGAGCTTGTGCTGGCCGATGCCGGACAGGTCGAAGCCTGGAGCGGAGGGCCTTCCGGATTTTCGGGACCGGTCGGATTGAGAAATATCGAAATCATCGGCGACCTCTCCGTCGAGATCATGCCGGAAGCCATCGTCGGCGCCAATGAAAAAGATACCCACTACCTTCATGCGTCTCCCGGACGGGATTATAAGGTCGATCGTTTCGCCGATCTTCGGAATGCGATCGCAGGCGATCTCTGTCCCCGGTGCGGCGCGCCGATGACGATCGACCGCGGCATCGAGGTGGGCCATGTTTTCTTGCTCGGGACGAAATATAGCGAAACGATGAAAGCGACCTTCCTCGATCCGAAGGGGGAGGAACAATTCTTTGTCATGGGGTGCTACGGCATCGGGGTCTCCCGGATCATTGCGGCGGCCATCGAACAGAACCATGACGAAAAAGGAATCATCTGGCCGATGCCGATCGCGCCGTTTGCCATCCATATTATCCCTGTTCAGGATCAATCGGAGCGGGTGATGATTACCTCGGAGTTGATCTACGGATCGCTCGTTCGCGCCGGCATCGACACCCTCATCGAGGACCGCTCCGAGCGAGCGGGGGTCAAGTTCAACGACGCCGATCTTCTGGGAATCCCTTACCAGGTGGTTCTCGGCGAGAAGAATCTCCACGAGGGGGTCGTGGAGATGAAAAACCGCCGAACCGGCGAAAAACAGAAGATCGAAGTCGAAAAAGTGATCGACTACCTCATCGAATTGGTTCAAGGTCCTCGAACTCAGCCGGCTTCTTAAAGGCATCCTTTCCCTTCACCTTCAATCCTTCTCTTTAAAATGCACTCTGCTCGTTAAACCCGTATTCGTCATGCTGGTAGCGTGCTCCGCTCGCTTGGCCCGAAACGGGACCTCACCGACCCATTTCCTTACGGGACCTCCTTCCTTATAATAGAACTAGGTCAAAAAGGATCAGGGGGTTGTCTTTTGAGAATTCGGATTTATTTTATATAAATGCTTGAAAAGGAAGCCTATGGGCGCAAAACGGGAACCGAGACATAAAACTTCTCGACGATACGGAATGGACCTCTTCGGCACCGGCGGAGAGTCTCTCCAGCGCCGCTTGAATGTCCCTCCAGGGGGGCTTCGCCCCGGCGTGCGCCGGCCGACGGAGTATGCCCGCCAATTACGTGAGAAGCAAAAAGTGAAGGATATCTATGGAGTACGGGAGGCCCAGTTCCGTCGATATTTTGCGCAAGCAGAGCGATCGGGAGAGCCGACGGGACGCGTCTTGCTGGTGATGCTGGAGCGCCGTCTGGACAATGTGGTCTATCGGCTGGGTCTGGCGCGGTCCCGTCTGATGGCGCGCCAGATGATCAGCCATCGGCACGTTCAAGTGAATGGGAAGACGGTGGCCATTTCATCTTATCTCGTCTCCCCCGGCGAGGAGGTTACCTTGAGAGAGGAAGCGTTGGCGATCCCCGCGGTACAGGAAGAGATGATAGCGCGCACGCCGACGGTCTCATGGCTTCGTCGCGAGAACGGGACCGGAGAGGTTATCGACCTCCCCCGCCGGGAAGAGATCGATCTCGATGTAGACGAATCTCTCATTGTGGCCTTCTATACCCGTTAACTTGCAACATCCATCGCTCAGCTCAGCGGGCCTTCCATTTGAATTGACCCATGGAGTATGCAATACTGAATTAAAGTTTCGGGGTGGAAGGTGAGGCCCGTTATCCCGCAAGGGAGCGGATTGCATCCACGTCAGGAGGGGATATGCGCTATCGCTGGGTCCGGTATCGTTACTCGGAAGTCTTTCAGGAAGCGGAGCCGCAGCCGCTGGAGGATTTATGGGGATCTCGCCGTCGGGTGATGCTGGCCCGGCCTCAATGGCGGCCGCCGGTCGACCTCTATGAGACCGAAAACGGCCTTTGCATCAAAGTGGAAATCGCCGGATTGAGCGAAGAGGATTTTGAGATTACCCTTTACGACGACACGTTGGTGATCGAGGGAATCCGCTCCTGGCGGCTCCCCGATGCGGCGCGATTCCATGCGGTGGAAGTTCGTTATGGTCCCTTTCGGGTCGAGGTGCCGGTCTTGCTGAATGTCGATCGCGAACAAGTCAGCGCGCGGTACGACCTTGGCTTTCTTTATGTGACATTACCGAAGATGGAGGTGAACCGATGATGGCGGATGCAAGAGAAGATGTTAAAGGGTCCTCCCTTCCGGATGCGCTCTCGATCCTCCCGCTCAGGGATACGGTGGCCTTTCCCATGGCGGTCATTCCTCTGATCGTCGGCCAGGAGCGATCGGTGAAATTGGTGGAGGATGCAATGCGCGCCCATCGACTGATCGTCTTGGCGGCGCAGAAGAACGTCGAGGCCCGCCCCGCCGGCCCCGAAGATCGCTATCGGGTGGGGACGGCTGCGGTCATTCAGCAACTGCTCCGCGCCCCAGACGGCACCCTCCGCCTGCTTGTGCAGGGGATGGAACGGGTCCGCATC
>JAHFEM010000216.1 GCA_023248505.1 Nitrospirota bacterium | reverse complement strand
GATGGGAACCATCGTCGTGACCATCACGATGGCGATCGGTGTGGCCAGAATGGCGAGAAGGAATGCCATCGTGAGAAATCTCCCGGCCGTCGAAACACTCGGAAGCACGACCGTGATCGGCAGCGACAAAACAGGCACGCTGACCAAAAACGAGATGACCGTCCGGTTGATTTACGACGGCGAGCGGACGTATGAGGTCACCGGAACCGGATACGAGCCTCACGGTGAAATCCTCCATGAGGGAATGCACGATAAGACAAACCGGAAGGGGAGTCTTCTGCAGATCCTGCGGATCGGCCTTCTCTGTAGCGAGTCGGACGTCTATCAGGAAAACGGTCAGTATAAGGTCGATGGAGACCCGACGGAAGGGGCGCTCATCATCTCTGCGATGAAAGGCGGACTTCAGCCCGAACAGGAAAGAGAAGCTTATCCTCAGATCGGGATGGTCCCATTTGAGTCGGAGTGGGGGTATATGGCCACCCTTCACCGGCACGGAAGGAAAGGGATGATCTTTGTCAAAGGCGCCCCCGAACAGCTTCTGGAGATGTGCGCCGGCCGGATGACCGGGGATGGGCTCAAACCGAGAGAGATTCTGGATCATGCCGATCGCCTTGCGAAAGAGGGCTTGCGGGTTCTGGCGATGGCCTATAAGGAGGCGGGAGAGGATCTGGAAGAATTGACCCGCAAAGAGGTCACCTCCGATCTGATCTTTGCCGGAATGCAGGGGATGATCGACCCGCCAAGACCCGAAGCGATCGATGCCGTCGCGGGGTGCAAAAGGGCCGGTATCCGCGTCGTGATGATCACGGGGGATCATGCGATCACCGCGATGGCGATCGCCGGGCAGATCGGAATCAGCGGCGATGCGCCCGCAGTGTTCACCGGCAAAGAACTCGAAACCATGAGCGATGAGGAACTGTATGAAAATGTCCGGACGGTTTCGGTCTATGCGAGGGTCTCGCCGCAGCATAAGTTGAGGATTGTTCAGCAGCTCATCCGGCATGGAGAGATCGTCGCCGTCACCGGCGACGGCGTGAACGATGCCCCGGCCCTCAAGGCGGCGCATATCGGGATTGCCATGGGAATGACCGGAACGGATGTGGCCAAAGAGGCAGCCGACATGGTCCTCGCGGATGATAATTTTGCGAGTATCTTCGATGCCGTCAGACAGGGAAGAATCGTTTTCGACAATATCCGAAAGGTGATCTTTTTTCTGATCCCCACCGGCATCGCGGCGATCTTGTCGATCATCGGGGCCGTTCTGATCGGAGTGCCGATCCCCTATGTGCCTGCGCAGCTTTTGTGGATCAATCTGGTGACGAACGGTCTTCAGGATGTGGCCCTGGCGTTTGAGCCGGGGGAGAGCGACGTCATCGACCGGCCGCCGCGAAGCCCCAAGGAAGGGGTGATGTCTCGGCTTTTGAAAGAGAGGACCGTTTTGGTCGGCTTGATCATTTCGGCGGGGGTGTTATACAACTTTATGAATGAATTAAAGGAAGGGGCCTCCATCGAAGAGGCGCGGACGGTGGCCGTGACGACGATGGTGTTCTTTCAGTTCTTCCAGGCCTGGAACAGCCGCTCGGAGATCAGATCGATCTTTCAAATCAGTCTCATGAGCAACCCCTTCCTCTTCTACAGCATGATCGCCGCATTCTTCGCTCAGCTGGCGGTCATGTATGTGCCGGCCTTTCAGTGGGTCTTCCGGACCGTGCCGCTCTCCGTTGCGGACTGGGGGGAGATTGCGGCGATGACCGCAACCGTCGTCGTCGCCGTCGAAATAGATAAGTGGCTGAGAAGAAGGAAGAGAAAGGGGACACCCTGAATCGTTTTGTTTATGCCTGCAAGGGAAAATGGTTATCCCGATCTCGGCGCCTGCCTGATGAGACTGTCTGTCTCTCCCGCCAGGAAGTCGAAGGCGATGGCCGGCCCGCCGATGCGCTTTTTATGGTGGTTTAAACATAGCAGTTCTCTTCCAATCCTAATATTTGCTTCCCTGGAGCCTTCCGAACCAGGAGTTACTTCTATACACTCCATTCGGGGCATTGTTCCCGATCGGCGCGGTACGTTAAGATACGAATATTATGGCGCCCCTTGGCGAGCCTGCTGAATGGGAGGAGAGAAGGCTGCATTGCCGACCATCCCTGAAAAAATGAATCGAGCCTGTCGGCCGCTGAAGGCTGCGATGGATGAACGACCTTCGGGGATAAGCCGCGCCGGGCAGGGGGCGCGCCGGCGCCGAGCCCGACTCCCGCAATGGCGGGCGGTCTTGTTCGGACTGCTCGTCCTGCTCATCCCGGGCGAGCCGTTGGGCCAACCCTCCCCTGCCGGGGACGGGCGTCCGGTGGTCTATCTGGCGCCGATCGAAGGAATCATCGACCTCGGCCTCGCCCCGTTCGTGAGTCGCGTCCTCGAAGAAGCGGCCGGCGCGGAGGCCGCCGCCGTCATCTTCGAGATCAATACCTTCGGGGGACGGGTCGACGCGGCGGTGGTGATCCGCGACACCCTCCTGAACGCCCCGATCCGGACGGTCGCCTTCATCAACAAAAGAGCGATCTCCGCAGGCGCCCTCATCAGCCTGGCCGCCGAAAAAATCGCCATGGCCGACGGCGGAACGATCGGGGCGGCCACCCCCGTGGAAGTGGGACAGCCGGGTGCCCCCGCGCAGCCGGTGGAGGAGAAGACGGTCTCCTACGTCCGAAAAGAGTTCCGGGCGACCGCCGAAAGCCGCAAGCGCCCGCTCCTCGTGGCCGAGGCGATGGTCGACGCCGACGTGGAGATCCCCGACATCATCGAAAAAGGGAAGCTCCTTACCCTGACAACGGAAGAAGCGATGAAGCACGGCGTGGCCGATTTCCGCGCCAACACCCTGGAGAGGGTCCTGGAACAGTTGGAACTCCCGGGCGCGGAGGTAAAGCGGGCGACGCCGAATTGGGCCGAAAATTTGGTCCGCCTCCTCACCCATCCGGTCGTCAGCTCCCTCCTCATCACCGTGGCGATGCTCGGGATCATCCTGGAGCTTCGAACGCCCGGCTTCGGCATCCCCGGCGGCCTCGGGATCGCGAGCCTGGCCCTCTTTTTTTGGGGCCACTGGCTGGTCCAATTGGCCGGATGGGAAGAGCTCCTCCTGGTGGGGTCGGGTCTCGTCCTCTTGGTAATGGAACTCTTTGTCATCCCCGGCTTCGGCATCGCCGGTGTCCTCGGCATCGCCGCCCTTCTCGGGGGGCTCAGTCTGAGCGTGATCGGCGCGGGGGCCACCTGGGCGTTCATCCTCAAAGCGGTCGGCCGCGTCGTCTTTTCCCTGGTCATCGCATTGGGCGCAAGTCTGCTCCTGCTTCGCCTTCTGCCGCGCCTCCCTTTCGGGCGGCGCCTGATTCTGGAGACGGGGCTGGGGGCGGATCAGGGATACACCTCCGCCCCCGAGCGAGACCGGGGCTGGCTGGGGGAAAAAGGGATCGCCCTCTCCCCGCTTCGGCCGGCGGGGATCGCCGAGATCGAAGAGGAGCGGGTCGACGTCGTCTCCGACGGGGAGATGATCGAAGCCGGCCAGCCGATCAAAGTGATTCGCGTCGACGGCAACCGCATCGTCGTCCGGAGATTGCGCACATCAACCGAAAGGAGTGAACATGAACGGACTTGAGACCGGAATCGCCGGAGGGTTTGTCTTCCTCATCCTCGCGCTCTTTGTTTTGTTTTTTCTTCTATATCTGGTTCCCATTCCGCTCTGGATCGCGGCCTGGGCGTCGGGCGCCTACGTGGGGCTCTTTACCCTGATCGGCATGCGCCTGAGGCGGGTGCCGCCCGGCACGGTCGTCACGGCGAGGATCAGCGCGGTGAAAGCGGGGCTCGATCTCCCCCTCAACGACCTGGAGGCGCACTACCTCGCCGGCGGCAACGTCGTGCGGCTCGTGAACGCGATGATCTCCGCCGACAAGGCGAACATCGCGCTCCCCTTCAAGCGGGCGGCCGCCATCGATCTGGCCGGACGGGACGTGCTGGAAGCGGTGAAGATGTCGGTCATCCCGAAGGTCATCGAGACGCCGAAGATCGCCGCCGTCGCGAAAGACGGAATCCAGCTGATGGCGATCTCCCGGGTGACCGTCCGGACGAACATCGACCGGTTGGTCGGAGGGGCCGGGGAAGAGACGATCATCGCGCGGGTCGGCGAGGGGATGGTGAGCACCATCGGCTCCGCGGCGACGCACAAGAATGTGCTTGAGAATCCCGACCATATTTCCAAGCATATCCTGAGCAAAGGGCTCGACGCGGGAACCGCCTACGAGATCCTCTCCATCGACATCGCTGACGTCGATGTCGGCGAAAACATCGGGGCCAAGCTTCAGATCGACCAGGCGGACGCCGACAAGCAGATCGCCCAGGCCAAGGCGGAGGAGCGGCGGGCGATGGCGGTGGCGCTGGAGCAGGAGATGCGGGCGCGGGTCGTGGAGGCCGAGGCCGAGGTGCCGCGCGCCATGGCCGAAGCCTTCCGCCAGGGGAACCTTGGAGTGATGGACTACTACCGGATGAAGAATCTACAGGCCGACACGTCGATGCGCGATGCCATTTCGGAGACGGGGGAATCTCCGGCCGAAGGGCCGAAGAAGGAGGGTCCCCGATGAGGCCGGAAGATCTTCTCTTTTACCTGCTGTTTATTCTCGCGGCGCTCTTTTCTCTGATCTCGATCTGGCTCAAGAAACGCCTTGAGGGGAAGACCCCGTCGAAGACCGATCCGGAGGCGCCGAGGATCCCGCCTGGCGCGCGGGCGCCATCGCCGCCCGGAGGGGATCGGGAGGGCCCGATCGGCCCGCCGTTTCCGGCAGCGGCGTTTCCCATCTCAAATCGTCGGCGACGGCGTGCGCCGATCGGGAGCCTGCGGGACGCGCGCCGTGGGATCGTCCTCATGACGCTCCTCGGCCCCTGTCGCGCGCTGGAGCCTCCCGGCCCGCC
>JAHFEM010000215.1 GCA_023248505.1 Nitrospirota bacterium | reverse complement strand
CCCGGAAAAAGAGATGGTTCAACTAAATGAATTGGCGCGAAAGACCGGATGGAAAAAGGCGCTCGTCGAAAAGGTCGCCAAGGCCTATCCCGGCATCTATGATTATATGACCGATGAGGCCAGGGCCGACTTCCGCTTCATCCTTCCCCTTCTCCCTCATTCAAAGGTGCTCGATGTCGGCGCCGGCTTCGGAACGATCTCCTTCGGCCTGCAGCCGCATTGCGGCTGGATCACGGCGGTCGAGCTGATTGCGGAGCGGGCTAAATTCATCGAGACCCGCAGGGCGCAAGAGCGGCTCGATAATATGGAGGTCGCCATCGCCAGCGGGCTCGCCCTTCCCTTCGCGCCTGAAACATTCGATTTTATTATCGTGAACGGGTATCTGGAGTGGGTCGGCTTGGTCGAACAGAGCGAAAATCCGCGGGTCCTTCAGAAACGCTTTCTGGAGCAGCTGCACCGGCTGCTGAAGCCGGGAGGCGCCGTCTACATTGGAATTGAAAACCGATTCGGCTTCGATAATTTTTTAGGCGAAAAGGATCACAGCGGATTGAGGTACACCAGCCTGATGCCCCGATGGATGGCCGATCTCTGCTGTCGGTATTACCTCAAGCAACCTTACCGGGTCAGCCGGGTTTACAACAACTATCGCACCTACACCTACGGCAAAGTAGGTTATCGAAAACTCCTGGAGGAGTCGGGGTTTACCGGCAGTCAGTTTTTCATGCCGGTCCCGGGGTATAACCGTCCGGTCGAGTTGGTCTCGCTCGATCATCCTGCGCCGCTTCAGTTTTATCTAAACCATGCCATCACCCCGAGCTCACGGATTGGTAAAATCAAGAAGAAGCTGGCCTTGTGGGGAACGTCGATGGGGGCGACCTCTTTCTTCTCTCCCCACTTCAGCATCGTTGCCTGGAAGGAAGGACCCTATGCTTAGAGAAATCGAAAAGGTCATCGTCGAAAACGGGCCCCGCTGGGAGGTCCCTTTTTTCCCTCCCCGCAACCTCTACTTTACCAAGACGGGGGGATCGAAGAAAAACCCCACCGCGCAACCGGTGGTCTTCTTGCTCTTTGATCAAAACGGCGCCGCCCCGAGGTGGGTCGTGAAGGTCTCTCGGAGTTCCGCGACGATCTCAATGCTCACCAAGGAGTACGAAAACCTGCTCTACTTTTATCATCGCCTCTCCCCCTCCTTTCGATCCAGCATTCCCAAGCCGCTCTTGAGCCGGGAAGATCCGGAGCGGTTTCTCTTCGTCGAGACGGGGCTCAAAGGGAAGAGTCTCCCCGCCTTGGTTCAACCCGAAGCAGGAATCGCGCATCAGAAGGAGATCGGCAAGATGATGGAGAGCGTTCTTGCCTGGCTGCTGCAATTCCAGGCAGAAACACAGGAGGGGACGGTGGAAATCACCGACGATTGGATCGAGGAAGAGGTGAGAAAACCGATCGAGCAATATCGCTCGCTTTATCCGACGGACCCTTCGGAGGAGCGCTTCTTAAAGGATCATTTACAAGGGTGGGCGGCGTGGAGACGCGCGGCGATTCCGCTCACCGGGCATCACGGTGATTTCTGGACCGGGAATATGCTCACCGACGGCCATTCCATTTCGATCTGCGATTGGAGTTTCTCCCAAAAAAAGGGGTGGCCGTTTGATGATCTCTTCTTCTTTCTCTCTTCCCTTCCGGTCGGCATGGACGATGGAAACCCGCTCCTCTCCTTCGAGAACCTCTTCTTTAAGGAACACTGGTTTCATCGACAAATTCGAAACATCATGGCGCGTTTCTTTTTTCAATGGAAGCTCAGCCCCCGGCTTTTCTCCCAGTGGTTCCCGCTTTTTTTGGTAAAGCTATCGATTCGAGAGTCGGGGCAGTATCATCTTCATGCCCTTCGCAATCCCCTTTGGAGAGAGCGGTTGCTCCTGTTGATTCGAAACCAATCCCGCCTGATGGAGATCTAATCCGGCGAAGCCGGAAAGGGGGCTTGCGTCGCCCCCTCCGCCGGCAAAGCCGGATGGAGCCTCCCCCTCAACGCTCACATTCGTTCGCTGGTTACGAACCCAAAGGAGACAAAACGATCTACGCAAAAAATGTATATCTTTTAAACACAGACTCTAACCAACCGCATCGTTTGCCGGGAAGCCCTTCTTCATCAAAAGGGGGTCGGGCTTACCCGGGAGCGACAAATACCTCGGTTCGATCCTTCCCGAAGCGCTTCGCCTGGTAAAGGGCCGCATCGGCGGCCCGGATCAGATCGTCGATCGTCGCGATCGTCTTATCGGGAAAGGTCGCAACACCGATGCTTAACGTGATCCTTTTCGCTTGATTCGTCTCGCCGTAGGAATGACTCCGAACCACCTGACGGATGCGCTCCCCCTCCCGGAAGGCGCCGGAGAGATCGGTCTGAGGAAGGAGGATGACAAACTCCTCTCCCCCGTAGCGGGCCAGGAAATCGGTCTTTCGGATCGCCCCTTTGACGACCGACGCAACCTCGCGCAAAATCGTATCTCCCCTCCGGTGGCCGTAGGTATCGTTGACCCATTTGAAATCATCGATATCGAGCAAGATACAGGAGAGGGAGAGATTGTAGCGGATCGCACGGTTGAACTCTTCCTCCAGCCGGGCGCTGAAGTAGCGATGATTATAGGTATCGGTTAGAAAATCAATCATCGCCAGCCGCTCCAACTGATTCCTCTCTTCAATCAGGATCTCATAATGGTGCGCATTCCGAATGGCGCCGCCGGCCAATCGAGAGACCCAGGCCGAAAATTGAAGCTGCTGCGTGGTGAGGGCGCGGGAGCTGGAGATTTTTAGGATCAGGTTTCCGAGGACTTTTTCACCTTGAATCAAGGGATGAACCAGGATCGAGTGGATGGAGAGCTTCTGCAACGCTTCCTGAAAAGGAACCATCATCACGCTCTGCGAGACGTTCGGGATAAAGACCGGCTCTTTCACCTGGACCGCCTGAACGACCTCCGGATACTTTTTTAAGTCGAGCGGAATCCGTTTTATCTCCGGTGTCTCATGGGTCGCCACGACATAGGCGCTCTCTTTCCGCTCGTCGACAAAAATGATCGAACAATGCCGCACCTCCATCCGGCTCGCAATTTCCCGAACCACTTCGTAGAGGACTTCATTGAATCGTCGCACCTGGAAGAGATGATTGGCGATTTGGAGCCATCCTTGCCAGGGGTCGCTCTCCAGAGCGTTGCTAACGTCGTTCATTTAATTGATTTAGAATGGTTAAAAACGACAATGGCCCGGGGCAACCTGCCAGGCTGGGCGGATCGGGACGAACTACCTTGTTGCTGGGATCGCCCCGTCCCCTTTTGAATCCGCTCGCAATGGCGCCTCCGGCGGCAAAGTCCGTTCTTTCAAGGCAAAAATAGCGGCTTGGACACGATTATTGAGGTGCAGTTTCTTGAGGATGTGGCGCAGATGGATTTTGACCGTGTGTTCCGAGATCCCCAAGGTCGCTCCAATCTCTTTGTTGCTGGCACCTTCGCCGAGGCAACTGAGAATTTCCCGCTCTCTCGGGGTCAGAGGGCCATGATTCGTCGGGGGAGCCGAGGAGGTAATGTAGGGCGAGGTGAAGAGTTTCGAAGCCATCTGCCGGGGCAAAACCACCTCTCCGCGATGAACCAGTGAGACACACTTGTATAGCTTTTCCGGATCGATGTTCTTATAGATAAAACCCTTGGCTCCCGCCCGCATGGCGGCGAAGATGTTCGCCTCTTCATCCGAGAGGGCAAGAATAATGATGTTGGCGGCGGGATGGGCCTCCCTCACCAGACCGATCCCCTTCAAACCATCACAGATCGGCATCTGCGAGTCCATGAGAACGACATCCGGTTTAAGCTCCTTCGCCTTCTCCGCCGCTTCGATGCCGTGCTGAGCCTCACCGACGACCTTCATCCCCTTTTGAAGATGAAAGAGAGAGATCAGCCCCTTTCGTGTGAGTGCCTCATCATCGACTACAAGGAGGCGGATCTCATTGCGAATGAGGGAGAGGTGGGACTTCTTGATTGCAGATTCTCTCATCTTAGGCACGTTATAATTTCCCCCTGTGTTTAAGATATCTGAAACCGTTGAGACGAGTCAAGCTTTCCGGCAAGACCCTATTTGACCCGATCTCCTCGACCATGTTATTATTTTCCTCCATCATATCCAGAGGTGAAAGATCGATGCCGACACTCCCTTTACAGACCCAACATCGACAATACGGAGCCCGCTTTTCGCTTTATGGCGAATGGGAGCTTCCGTCCGATTATGGAGATCCTATGTCGGAATACCGGGCCGTTCGGGAGAAAGTGGGCGTCGCCGATCTCTCTCATCAAAAAGCATTCCTCATTACGGGACGGGACCGCGTCCCCTTTCTTCAAAATCTCATCAGCAACGATCTCAACAAGTTGGAGGAGGGGAAGGGACTCTACGCAACCCTCTTGACGGCGAAGGGAAGGATCCTCTCCGATTTCTATCTTTACCCTCTCCCCGACGCCCTGCTGATGGATGTGGAGTGGACCAACGCGCAAAAGACGGCCGATCAAATCATGCGGTTTAAGCTGCGATCCCAGATTAAGATTGAAACGCCTTCCTGGGGACGGCTTCTTGTATCAGGTCCACAAGCCCGTCCACTTTTGGAAACGCTCCTCGGTCCCCTCCCGATCGACCGGGACAAATCATTTATTCAAAGAGAGAGCGATGGCGTCCTCCTTCTCTGCATCAAGCAGTCGATCATCGGGGGAGAAGACTATCATCTTTACGTTCCATTCGAGGGATTTGAGAAAATTTGGGAGCGTCTTTTATCGGCGGGAGGGATTTTCGGTCTGAAACCCTTCGGTCAATCGACCCTTGAAACCCTTCGGATAGAAGCCGGGAAACCCCGCTATGGAATCGATATCGACGAGCATATCATCCCCATCGAAGCGGGACTGGAAGCCGAGGCGATCAGCTACACCAAGG
>JAHFEM010000214.1 GCA_023248505.1 Nitrospirota bacterium | reverse complement strand
CGCCGGTTCCGCGTCAGCTATCATGGCGAGACGGCCCGGATCGAACTCGCGATCGGGGAATTTTCGATCTTGCTCGATGACGAACGGCGCGGAGCGTTGGTGGCAGCGATTCAGGCCTGCGGATTCAAATGGGTGACCCTCGACCTGGCCGGCTATCGGCCGGGAGGAGCCGACCGATCCAACGGCGGTCTCATCCTGCTGCATCGCTCCGATGAACACGCATAGCGCGCCGCGCGGCCTGCTCCGCTCACGCGGCCCTTTCCTCTTCTTCCTTTCTTTTTTCTTTCTCCTCCTGACCGGCGAGGCCCCTTCGCCGATGCGGGTGGCCGATCTGACCCTGACCCTTCTCTCTCCCTACCATGCCCCGATCACCGCCAAAGGGGTTTTCTATCAAAGCGGACCCAAGGTCCGTCAGGAGCCGGCCGGATCAGAAGAGATCGATCTCTACGATCTGAAGCAGATGGAAGAGATCCGCCTTTTTCCGGCCGACCGGATCTATTTTAAAACGCGCCTCGGCCCGGCGCGCACGCTGAAGGCGGTCCTAGAGGGATGGATGCCGGCCCCGACGCCGGTCACGGAAAAGCGGCTCCTGCTGCGGGAGGGAGAGATCAAGGGAAAGAGCGCCCGGCTCTACTTGATCCTCTTGGAGGAAAAAGGAAATAAGTGGCACTCCCTTCGATGGGTCACCTCCGATGAAGCCGAGATCCCCCTACAGGTCATCTATCCGGCAAGCGATTACGAAACGATCATCGCCGATTACGATTCGCTCCGGACGGAACCCTCGGACCCGGCCCGATTCGAACCTCCTCCTGATTTTTTGAGCGTGAATCCGTATTAGGGAAGGGACCGGGAATCTCTTAAACGCGCTCCAAACATTTACTTTTCATCCCAGAAATGCCATAATCCGAGCCATTATCCACCTTCTCTTCAAACCTTCTACCTCCCCTCGCCCCTCTTTACAAAGGAGGGGTCTCACCGTAAACTCCTCTCTTTTATAAGCGGAGAGAGGCGAGGCATAAGACTGAAGAGAACCGGTTTCAATGGAAGCTCAAGATGAGGAGTCGTTATGTCTGATGTCCGTGTCCGCTTTGCCCCCAGTCCGACCGGCTATCTTCATGTGGGCGGGGCCCGGACCGCGCTTTTCAACTGGCTCTTTGCCCGGCATCACGGCGGGAAATTCTTCCTTCGGATCGAAGATACCGACCGCTCCCGATCGACCGATGAGGCGATTGAGGCGATCATCGACGGGATGCGCTGGTTCGGTCTCGATTGGGACAAATGGGAAGGCTCCGACAAAGATCCGATCCGTCAGACCGACCGGTTCGATCTCTATCGACAGAAGGTCCGGGAGTTGTTTGATCGCGGACTGGCCTACCGCTGCTACTGCACCGCGGAAGAGTTGGACGCACGACGGAAAGAAGCGATGGCCCAGGGAAAAGTCCCCAAGTATGACGGCCGCTGCCGACAGCTGACCGCGCCGGTCCCCGGAAAGGAGGCCGCCATCCGGTTTAAGGCCTCCTCGGAGGGGGAAATCATCATCGATGATCTGGTGAAAGGGAAAGTTGTTTTCGACGCAAGCACCGTGGACGATCTGATCATTCTCCGATCGGACGAGACGCCGACCTACAACTTCTGTGTAGTAGTCGATGACGTCGACATGCAGATCTCCCATGTCATCCGGGGCGACGACCATCTGAACAACACCCCGCGGCAGGTCCAGCTTTATCAGGCGCTCGGTTATCCACTCCCGCGCTTCGGCCATGTTTCCATGATCCTCGGCCCCGACAAGGCGCGTCTTTCAAAACGTCACGGGGCCACCGCCATTCAGCAGTATCGCGAAGAAGGATATCTTCCGGAGGCGATGGTCAATTACCTCGTCCGGCTCGGCTGGTCCCATAAAGACCAGGAGATCTTCTCTTTGCCCGAGCTGATCGAGAAGTTTTCGATCGAGCAGGTCGGCGCCTCGGCCGCGGTCTTCAACCCCGAGAAGCTGATCTGGCTGAATGCCCACTACATCAAAACCGGCGATCCGAAGCGGCTCGCGCAGCTCCTCATTCCCCATCTGGAGCGGCTGGGAGTCGCATCCGATCAGATCGACCTGCCTCGCCTTACGCAGATTGTCGTTGCGCTGCGCGAGCGTTCGCGGACGTTGAAGGAAATGGCGGAATCGGCGGTCTACTTCTTTGTCGAAGAGATCGCAATCGATGAGAAAGCCCAGAAGCTCCTGACACCGGAAGTCCTTCCGATTCTGAAGGCGGTTCGCGATCGGCTGGCGGGAGCGGTTGCGTTCGAGCACGCGCCGCTGGAAGAAGCGTTCCGATCGATCAGCGAGGCGCTGGGGTTAAAGCTGGCCCAGATCGCTCAGCCGGTCCGCGCCGCGGTGACCGGAAAGACGGTCAGCCCGGGCATTTTTGATGTGTTGATGATTCTCGGAAAAGAGAGCGCCCTGAAGCGGTTAGACCGGCGGATCGCACAAATCTCGCCGCCGGCCGCCGCAAAATAAGTTGCTTGACAGCAAGCGCGCTTTCCGGTTAAATTCTTTTACTTCTCACCTCCCATTGGGGGATCGTCTAGCGGCAGGACAGCAGACTCTGACTCTGCTTACCGAGGTTCGAATCCTCGTCCCCCAGCCACCCCTTTTCGATTATTTTCTGAATCTTGAACGACCCATACTCGGTTCGGCTTACTCAGTGAAGCACTTCCCTCTGTTCGCCAAGGAAAAATAAAAGACCGCGCCGCCGTCCACCCTCCCATCGGCCCAGGTCCGGCCCCCATGGCGGTGAACGATCCGACGGACGTTGGCCAGTCCAATCCCGGTTCCCTCGAATTCGTCCGATCGATGCAGCCGCTGGAACACCCCGAAGAGCTTGTTGGCGTACTGGGGATCAAATCCCACCCCATTGTCTCGAACAAAAAACAGCTGCTCGTGCCCCTCCGGCCGACTGCCGATCTCGATCTCGGCCTTCACGCGGGTCCGGGTATACTTCACCGCATTGCCGAGCAGATTGACCCAGACCTGCCGCAACATCGCTCCATCCCCCTCCACCTCCGGGAGGGGGCCGATTACCCAGGCGATCTCGCGGCGCGCGACCTCCGGTTGTAAATCTTTGATCACTTCTTGGACAAGTTGATCCAGATTTACTTTTCCGAGACGCATCTCGGTCTTCGCCATCCGTGAGAAGGCCAGCAGATCGTCGATCAATCTCTCCATTTTCTTTGACGAATTCATGATGGTGTTGATGCAGTGTTGGCTCTCTTCGTCCGACGCCGCCCCTTGGTTCTCTTTTAGCATTTCGGCGAATCCGCTGATATGGCGCAGCGGCGCCCTTAGATCGTGCGATACCGAGTAGGAGAAGGCTTCCAGTTCTTTATTCGCCGCCTCTAATTGCGCGGTGCGGTCGAGAACCCGCTTATGCAGCCGCGCCCGTTCCAGCGCGATGGCGACTTGATTTCCGACACTGTACAATACTTTCAGATCATTATCGTTAAACAATCCCTGATCTGGTCCCGCCAGGTTCATTACCCCCAATGTCTGGTCGCCGATATTCAAAGGAATGCAGGCGTGACCACGCAACCCGTGCAGGCCGTCTTTTTCTTTCTGGAGCCGCTCGCATTCAAGAATGTTCGTCACATGTCCCAGATCACGGGAGAGGAGTTTTCGGCGACAGAGACAATCTCCTTCCATGGCACCGGGAAGCTCCAGCGAAGGGGACAAGCCGCGGACGGCGGCGACATGGAAACCGGACTCCCCGTCTCGAAGATAGAACCATCCCGCTTGAACGCCGGGCAATTCCATCGCACGCTCCAACGCCTTGTCGGCGACTTCCTGCTCACTCGTACACCGGTTGAGACCCTCGGCGATGCGGTACAATCCGCGGAGCACTTGGCTTGAATGCGCGAGATCCTTCTGTCGGGCCTCCAGCTCTTCGTTGATAAGGACCGCTTGCTCGTAGGTCGAAATGAGCAGATCGAGAATCTGCTGCCGCTCCGAGGTGATACTATGCCGCTGGCCCATGAGGCTGATCTCCATTCCGAACCGCACCTTTTCACTTTTGCGCAGCTCTCGGTTCATAAGGAGACAGTCGATGCGCGACAAGAGGTACTTCTCGTCATACGGTTTGCGGATGAAATTGTCGGCACCGCATTCCAATCCCTTCATGATGTCTCTCGGGTCGGTCAGCGTGGTCACCAGGATCACCGGGATCTCTTTGGCCTGCTCGTCGGACTTGACCGCCTTACAGAAGGCATATCCGTCCATTTCTGGCATCACGATATCGCTGATGATGATCGCCGGCTTCCTTTGGTGAACGGCGTCGATCGCTTTTCGGCCGTTGGTCGCGACCGTGACTCGATAGCCGCGCCCCTCGAGCGTCAGCTTCAGCGCTTCAGCCTGGGTCGGGCTGTCCTCGGCAATCAGGATCTCGATACGGCTATTCTCCGTTCTATTTGGAGACATCCTCACTCTCCTTTGGAAACGAGGCGAGAGGCCGGCTGAATGCCCGGCTCCCGATCTCGCATCGATTCATTTTCTGTTCGCCAAACCGGTCAACGCGGCAGCGATTTTATCAGGGGGAAGCACATAGGCCGCCCCGCCGAGCCTGATCGCTTCCCCCGGCATTCCATGAACCACCGAACTTTCTTCATCCTGCGCGAATGTCATCGCCCCTTGGTCTTTCATCAACCGCAATTCTTCGGCGCCGTCTTTTCCCATACCGGTCAGCAGCACGCCAACGGCGCGGCTTCCGAAGACCTGTGCGACGGAGCGAAAGAGAGATGATACCGACGGGCGATGGCCGTTCTCAGACGCATCCTGGGTCAGCGAGATCTTCTGTCTCATTTCTACTTTCATCTGGTATCCGCCAGGGGCCATATAGGCATGACCGGGAAGAATAGGTTCGCCATGCGCGGCCACACGGACCGGAAGAGAGCAAGTTTGATCCAACCATTCGACAAAA
>JAHFEM010000213.1 GCA_023248505.1 Nitrospirota bacterium | reverse complement strand
TGCATTCCCGCCCTCCCAACCGGCACCCCCGGCTGGGACAACGACCATCCCTGCAGTATTGACACGGCCTCACAGGTCAACATCCGGAAAGGGGCCAACTGGGAGCTCCTGACGGATCCCGCCTTGGGAGGACGAACCGACATCAGCCGCGATCCCGCCCGTCACAGCCACAACCCGACGATCGCTTATGATGGAACGACGCTGTCCGCCGCCTGGCGGGAGCGGGGAACGGCGAGCAATCCGGCAAGCAACCTCTTTGTGCTGAACTTCGACGGCGCCGCCTGGAGCGATACCGGGTTCCCCAATGCAGGCGCCGACCGCCCGGCCCTCACACGGCATCCTGTTCTCGGAACCGCCCTGGGGATCGGCTATGAACTCTCCCCGGCCGGCTTCAGCAATCGCCAGCTTTTCTTCCGGCAGTTCAACGGGAGCTGGCAGCCGAGCGGAAGCACCCTGAACAAAAACCCAAGCCTGGCCGGCGAGGCGCCGAACTTCTCCAAGAAAGGGGATACGCTGTACATCGCTTGGAAAGAGGCGACGCAGGCATCCGCCCCCTCCACTCCGAACATCTTCGTGAAGCGATGGAACGGATCGGACTGGGAGGACGTCGGCGGCGGGGGGGCGCTGAACATGAATGCGGCGAACGAAGCGCGCTTCCCAAGCATCGATGTTCTGGGGAACATCCCCTATGTCGCCTGGCATGAGTGCTTCGACACCAATTGTAGCCGGGAGCATATCTTCGTCAAGCATTTCGACGGCAGTCAGTGGGTTCAGGACCCGGACACGGGAGCCTGCGGCGCCGATACGACCTGCGGCAGCCTGAATGTCAACAGCCGGTTTGCGAAGACTCCGTCCCTGGCCGTTCACAACGACAAGGTCTATGTCGCCTGGTCGGAGCGCGATACCGTCACGAACAAGTTCGCGGTCCGAATTAAGCGGCTCGATGGAACCACCTGGGTTCCGCTGACTTTGCCTCAGGGGCTGTTTGTGAACAACGCGCACTCCCCGGTGCTGATCTCGAACGGCTCGCTCCACATCGCTTGGGTGGAGGAAAACGCTCAAGGGGTATTGCAGCTCATTGTTGCAAAACTGGGATAGTTCGACTTCGGATGCTCTGCCGGACCTCGATTCGAGGTCCGGCAGGGTTATTTTATGATCCCATCCTTCATTCATGATTAGGAGCAGATCGGGAGGGTCCACCTTCCAAGGGCGCTTTTTCGGAGGGCCGAGGGGCCCGGGCGCAATAGTCCGAAAGACCCATTCAAATCAGATCGAGTATTAGGTCCTTTTATCTATTGAACATCCTTATCCCCCCACGCTAAGATACCACCAATCCTTTGACAAAAAACAAAAAACATGAAACAATAGCCACTCTCAAATTTTGAGTTTCTTAGCGAGCGCTATTTTCGTTTTACGTTGATTTAATCCCATGATAGAAGCCCCGCCCATTAACTATATTCCTATCTTCATTTTTATTCTGGCTTCCATCGCCTTTGGGGTCGGAACGCTGGTCATGAGCTATTTTGTCCAGCCACGGATCTACAACAAGGAGAAGCTGACCACTTATGAGTGCGGCAGTGAACCGATCTCGGACGCCCGAATGCCTTTCCCCGTCCGTTATTACATCATCGCGATGCTCTTTGTTATCTTCGACATCGAGATCGCCTTTCTCTATCCTTGGGCGGTGGCCTTCAACAAAATCGGTCTGTTCGGACTCATCGAGATGGTGATCTTTATCGCTCTTTTTCTCGTCGGATATGTCTATGCCTGGAGAAAAGGAGGGCTGGAATGGGATTAACCGGAAAGTTCGAGGCGAATTTCATCACCACCACATTGGATCAGGCGGTCAATTGGGCCCGAAAGGGATCCCTCTGGCCGATGACCTTCGGACTGGCTTGCTGCGCGATTGAAATGATGGCTGCCGTCGCCTCCCGGTATGATATCGACCGCTTCGGGGCCGGTGTTTTCCGCGGCTCACCCCGGCAGTCCGATCTGATGATCGTCGCCGGGACGGTCTGCCGGCGAATGGCCCCGGTCATTCGAAAGGTGTATGATCAGATGCCGGAGCCGAAATATGTCATTTCGATGGGCTCCTGCGCCACGTCGGGGAATATCTACAACAGCTACAGCGTGGTGCAAGGGGTCGATCGCTTCGTGCCGGTCGATATCTACGTCCCAGGGTGCCCGCCGACGCCGGAGGCCCTCCTGGAGGGAATTTTAAGGCTCCAGGATCAGATTATGAAAAAGAAGGTCTTCACGAAATGAACATTCCGTCCGGAATGGAGGAGGGCGGAAACCACCCGGTCGCGCAGAAGATCCGGGAGCGTTTTTCCTCAGGCTATCTCGGCGCCACGCTGTTTCGAGGGGACCTCTCCATCCATCTTAAGAAAGAGGATCTGTTCGAAGTGGGCCGATTCCTTCGGGACGACCCGTCGCTCGACTTCGACTATCCCGTCCATGTCACCTCCGTCGATTACATGGGGGAGCCGGAGCGGTTCGAGGTGGTCTACGAATTCTTCTCCATCCGGAAAAAGCATCAGGTCCGGCTAAAAGCGCGGGTCTCGGAGGATGACTGCACCGTCGACTCGCTGACCCCCCTCTGGGAGGGGCTCAATTATATGGAACGCGAAGTCTACGACATGATGGGGATTAAGTTCAATCATCATCCCGATCTTCGCCGGATCCTCCTCCCGGATGAATATGATGAGGGCTATCCCCTTCGGAAGAACTTTCCGATCGAGGGACGCGGCTGGCGGGATACATTTGAATTTTTGGAATCATCGTAGGGGCGCGCCTGCGTGTGCGCCCTGCCTAAAACCGTAGGATCGTAATATCCGATGGATGTAAACGACGCGACAACGGTCACCGAGCAGAAGCCCTCGCTCCCCCTCTTAAGGACGGAGGAACTCCTCCTTAACCTGGGGCCGCAGCATCCGTCGACCCACGGCGTCTTGAAGGTCGTTCTCACCCTCGAGGGGGAGAAGATCATCAAGTCCGATCCGGTGCTGGGATATCTGCATCGAGGGGTGGAGAAGATCGCCGAGTCGATCACGTACAACCAGTTCATTCCCTACACCGACCGGCTCGATTACGTCTGCGCGATGTACAACAACTTCGCCTACGTGCGGGCCATCGAGAAGCTCTTGGCCATCGCCGTCCCGGAGCGGTCGGAGTATCTTCGGACGATCGTCGCCGAGGTGCAGCGGATCATCGGCCATCTCTTCTGGCTGGGAACCCAGGCGCTCGATATCGGCGCGATGACCGTCTTCTTCTATACCTTCCGGGAGCGGGAAACCCTTCTCGATATCTTCGATGAGCTCTGCGGCGCGCGGCTGACGACCAGCTGGTACCGGGTCGGCGGGGTCGAGCGCGACTTCACCTCCAAGATTATCGACGACCTCTACAAGTTCGTCGCCGATTTTCCGTCGAAGATCGAAGAGTACGACACCCTGCTGGTCAATAACCGGATCTGGATCGCTCGAACAAAGGGAATCGCCGTGATCTCGGGGGAAGACGCGGTCCGCTTTGCCCTTTCCGGATCGACGCTCCGCGGCTCCGGCGTCGACTACGATCTCCGAAAGATCAGCCCCTACGGGGCCTACGACAAAGTAAAGTGGACCGTTCCGATCGGAAAGCACGGCGACACCTACGATCGTTATTGGGTCCGGATGATGGAGTTGCACGAGAGCAACAAAATTATCAAGCAATGCCTCGATCAGCTTCCGCAGGGAGAGTACAAAGCCTATGTCCCGCAGGTGGTCGCCCCGCCGAAAGAGCGGGTCTTCACCGACATGGAAAGCATGATCTATCAATTCAAGCTCTACAGCCAAGGGTTTAATGCCCCTCCGGGCGACATCTACTGCGGCACCGAGGCGCACAAGGGAGAGCTCGGCTTCTACATCGTAAGCCAGGGGGGAAGCAAGCCGTATCGATTGAAGATCCGCGCCCCCTCGTTCATCCACATGGGGGCGTTTGATCACATGGCCAAGGGATATATGATCGCCGATGTGATCACTATCTTCGGAACCTACGATATCGTCATGGGAGAATGTGATAGATAAGCCGTCAGCGATCAGCTTTCAGCTT
Source organism: Nitrospirota bacterium (assembly GCA_023248505.1). GTDB lineage: Bacteria > Nitrospirota > Nitrospiria > SBBL01 > Manganitrophaceae > Manganitrophus. The sequence continues at coordinate 884 of JAHFEM010000213.1, read as the reverse complement.
GAAGCTTTAAATTCTTTAGCTGATCGCTGACGGCTGAACGCTGACAGCGATTTCTTCTTAGGATTGAGATGAGCGACGAAACCGAAACAAAGATCGAAATACCGACCGCGCCGGAGACGGCCCCGGCCAAAAAGATGTTGGACGTGACCATCGACGGGAAAAAGGTCACCGTCCCCGAGGGGTCCCTCCTGCTCGATACGATGCGGTCGCTCGGCATGGAAATTCCGGCGATGTGTTATCACTACACCTTCTCGTCGTTCGGCTCCTGCGGCGTCTGTCTCGTGGAAGTCGAGGGGAAGAACAACAACGTCCGCTCCTGCACCGCCAAGATCACCCAGGGCATGGTCGTGAAGACCCACACCGAGAAGATCATCGACGCCCGGAAGAAGGCGATCGAAAAGCACCTGGTCGTCCACCCGCTCGATTGCCCCGTCTGCGACGCCGACGGCAAGTGCGAATTACAGGACATGACCTACGACCTCGGCGTCTACGACATCAAGAAGGGCGCCCGGAAGGAGATCCTGGAGGACACCCGGAGCCTCGTCCTCGACTTCAACATGAACCGCTGCATCCTCTGCGGACAGTGCATCAACGTCTGCAAAGAGGTGCAATTGGTCGATGCCCTCTGCTTCTATAAAAAGGACGGAAAGACCCACGTCGGCGCGCACGAGGGGGTTCCCCTTTACTGCGAATTCTGCGGCGACTGCCTGGCGGTCTGCCCCGTCGGAGCGATCGTCAGCCGGTTCTCCAAGTACGCCTTCAAACCGTGGCAGCTGAAGAAAACAGAGACGACTTGCGGCTACTGCTCCGACGGCTGCACCCTCCACCTTGAGAGCGAGTCGCAGAAGGTGGTCCGCGTCACCTCTGAACTTTCGTATCTGAGC
>JAHFEM010000212.1 GCA_023248505.1 Nitrospirota bacterium | reverse complement strand
ATCCATCATCCCTTCCCGGAAGAATCCTTGTTTAAGGAAACCCGCTACCCTTTTATCGTCGCCTGTACCGTCGTGACGATCTGGGTAAATCCGTTTGCATCGTGAACGGCCATTTCGGCCAAGATCTTCCGATTCAGTAAAATTCCTGCTTTCCGTAAGCCCTCCATGAAGCGGCTGTAGGTCAATCCCTGGCCTCGAACGGCGGCATTGATGCGTGCAATCCAAAGGGCTCTGAAGTCACGCTTTTTCGCCCGACGATCGCGATAGGCATAGAGAAGCGACTTATCCACGGCTTCTGTGGCGCTTCGGTACATGCGGCTCTTGCCGCCGTAGTAGCCTTTCGCCATCTTGAGGCGGTCATTGCGGCGTTGTCGGGTTTTGGGACCCCCTTTTGCTCTCGGCATTTTCGAACTCCTTATAATCTGAATTTCTAAATAATCTGAATTTCTGAGTGGAACTAGTTCCCGTACGGGAGCAATCGCGCGATGGCTGAAACCTCTCCGGGATGGACGGCAACCTCGGCCCCCAGGGCCCGTTTCCGCTTGGCCGACTTGTGGCTGAGCAGGTGTCTCTTGCCCGCCTGCTTCCGCACGATCTTGCCGGACCCGGTGATCTTAAAGCGTTTGGCCGCGCCCTTATGGGTCTTTAATTTGGTCTTCATTTACTCTCCTTTGTTAATTTGGGAATCAAGAGCATCACCATGCTGTTTCCCTCCATTCTGGGAGGATTCTCCGGCGCCCCCACATCCTGAAGTTGCTGTAGAATTTGGGCCATGATCTCCCGCCCCTTTTGCTGATACGCCATTTCCCTTCCTCGGAACATCAATGTGGTCTTCACCTTATGACCCGAGGAGAGAAAGTCTCTGGCATGCTTTATTTTGAAGTCGAGATCGTGCTCCCCCGTGAAGAGTCTAAACTTCACCTCTTTGACGCTGGTTCCTTTTTGGTTCAGTTTAGCGGCATGGTCTTTTTTGCTCTGCTCATACTTGTACTTGCCGAAATCCATGATTCGGCAGACCGGTGGAGCGGAAGTGGGAGCGACTTCGACCAAATCGAGTCCGTACTCCTCCGCCTTCTTGGTGGCATCCCGCGAAGACATGATTCCCAGCTGCTCTCCCTCGGGGCCGATGACCCGGACTTCTCTCGCCCGAATTTCTAGGTTGACTCTTAGTTTTGCGACGATATAAACCTCCTTTGCATAATCAGGATGGGAGAGAGTGTCGCTCTCTCCGGAATATTTTAACCGACTCGCGTCGCGATTTCGTCTAAAATTTTCTTCTGAAGCTCTTCCAGTGTCATGGTCGTGCTCTCTCCGGCGCGATTTCGGACGGAGAGCGTCTGATCGGCGGCCTCCCGATCGCCCACCACCAGCATGTAAGGAACCTTCATCAGCTGTGCTTCCCGAATCTTCAGGCCGACTTTTTCATTTCGATCATCCAACGCGCATCGAATACCCGCCCCGCGAAGACGCTGCTGGATCTGTCCGGCATAATCCCGCTGCCGCTCCGTAATCGGCAGGACCTTTGCCTGAACGGGGGAAAGCCACGTTGGAAACGCCCCTGCGTAGTGTTCAATGAGGATGCCGAAGAAGCGCTCGATCGATCCCATCAGGGCCCGATGGATCATGATCGGCTGGTGCTCTCGTCCGTCCTCCCCGCGATAGGTGATGCCGAATCGTTCAGGAAGATTGAAATCGACCTGAATCGTCGTGCACTGCCAAGATCGACCGAGGACGTCTTTGATCTTCATATCGATCTTGGGGCCGTAAAAAACCCCCTCTCCCGGATCGATCTGGTAGGCAAGGCCCTTCTGCTTCAAGGCGCTTTCAAGCGCGGCCGTCGCCTGCTCCCATCTCTCGGGGCTTCCGACAAACTTCTCGGGCCGGGTCGATAGGTAAATATCATAGCTGTCGAAGCCGAAGGTCTTCAAGACAAATGTGGTGAAGTCAAGGACCTTCAAGATCTCCGATTCGATCTGGTCGGGGCGGCAGAAGAGGTGCGCATCATCCTGTGTAAACCCGCGCACCCGCAGGAGCCCATGCAAAACCCCGGAGCGTTCGTACCGGTAAACCGTGCCCAACTCGGCCCAACGGAAGGGGAGATCCCGGTAGCTGCGGAGATGCGATTTGTAGATCATGATGTGGAAAGGGCAGTTCATCGGCTTGAGCTCGAACGGCATCCCATCGATGTCCATCGGCGCATACATATTTTCTTTGTAAAATTGAAGATGGCCGCTTTGCTTCCAAAGATCGAGCCGTGCAATGTGCGGTGAGAAAACCAACTCATAGCCCGCCTTGACATGGGCCTCTCGCCAGAAATCTTCGAGGGTCTTCCGGATAATCGCCCCGTTCGGGTGCCAAAGGACCAGCCCCGGGCCGATCTCATCGGAGATCGAGAAGAGGTCGAGCTCTTTGCCCAACTTTCGATGATCCCGTTTTTTGATCTCCTCGAGCTTCTTCAGATGGGCATCGAGATCCTCTCTTCGTGGGAAGGAGGTTCCGTAGATCCGCTGAAGCATCTTGTTCTTTTCGCTGCCTCGCCAGTAAGCGCCGGCGCTGGAGATGAGTTTGAATGCCTTGATCTTCCCCGTCGAGGGGACGTGCGGGCCGGTGCAGAGGTCGATGAAATCCCCCTGCTGATAGGCCGAGATCGGAGGCGTATCGATCTCCTCGATCAACTCGGTTTTGTACGGCTCTCCCCGCTGTTGAAAGAGCTTGACGGCCTCTTCCTTCGAGAGCTCCATACGTGAAATCGGGAGATCGCGCTTGACGATCTCCGTCATTTTTGCCTCAATTTTATCGAGATCTTCCGGGGTGAAGGGCCGCTCAAAATCAAAGTCGTAATAAAAGCCCTCTTCAATCGCCGGACCAATCGTCATTTTGGCGGAGGGGAACACCTCTTTGACCGCCTGCGCCATGAGGTGGGAGGAGCTGTGACGATAGATCTCTTTTCCCTCGGGGGAATCGAATGTAATGAGGGTCACATCCGCATCGCTCTCGACCCGCGACGGCAAATCCCTCGGCTGGCCGTTGACCTGCACGGCGATGGTTTCTTTTAACTTCCCGAGCGATTTAATGACATCGAGGAAAGGGGTTCCGATGGCCACCTTTTTCTCGTGACCATCGAACCGGAGTGTTACTTCACTCATTAAAAAGTCCTTCGATAAAAATAAATAAAAGGCATCACCCAATCTTGATGCCTTTTATTTAAGGAAAAAGGGTCTTTCGAATGGAGGGGGTACAAATCGAAAGCCAGAAAATGGTAGGCACGGGCGGTTTTGAACCGCCGACCTCTTGCGTGTCAAGCAAGCGCTCTCCCCCTGAGCTACGCGCCTATCTTAGATAAAATTTTCTTCCATCCTATAGAAATAAGGCCGGATTGTCAAGAGAAAAGGGGTATTTCGGAGGGACCGGCCCGCATACGTTTTGTCTGAAAATGGCGGCCATACCGTTATTTTTTCTTCATGATGGAAATTTTAAGTTCCTTGATCTTTTTACGTAAGGTATTGCGATTAATTCCCAGAAGCAGTGCCGCCTGGATCTGGTTTCCATTGGTTTCTTTGAGGGCCAAGGTGATCAGTGGTTTTTCAAACTCTTGGATCAGTAGGCTATAGAGGTTCTTGACCTCGCATTTTTTGATTTTTCCGACAAAGTCGGCCAGCTTCTTTTCCACGAGTTCGGACAAATTGGGCTCATGTCCGTTTACCTTCTCGAAAGGGGCATCCCGATGGCCGACCGTTTTGGAATGAAGGCTCAGGGCCGTCTCTCGAATCTGCCGCGTCGTCTTCTTTAACAACGGAGTGGAAGCGATGATGGCATAAAACTCTTGGCCCTCCCCCTTTAATTTTTGGAGGATTTTGACTTCTCGGTCCCAGTCTCCCTCCATATCAATAATGATCAGAGGACAGCCGTTTTTAGAGTGGGATTTAGTAACGTTGGAAGAGGTGACCGTGGTGCTCTTCCCAACCTCTTTTTGAAAAAGGCTGAGGAGCTCCTCATCCTTATGGACGAGGAAAATATCAGGGGCCATGGGAGACTCCGCGTGGGAGAGTAAGGCTTGATGGATTGTATGGACGCGAAATGGACCCCCCTGTCTACCACAGCCCTTTATTTCTTGTCAACAAATTTATTGTATTCCGGAACGGAATGGAATGTAATTTTATTGTCCTCGACATCCACCTCAATATGATCCCCTTCTTTGAAGACACCTTCCAGAATTTTGGCCGAGAGGGGATTAAGGATATCCCGTTGGATGACGCGTTTCAATGGCCGAGCTCCAAAAACGGGATCGTATCCCTCTCGGGCCAGATAGTGCTTGGCTGCAGAGGAGAGGGTTAACCTAATTCGTTTCGGAGCGAGGCGCTCCTCCAGATGTTTCATCTGAATATCGATAATCTTTTCAAGATGCTCGATTTTCAGCGGATGGAAAATGATGATGTCATCGACCCGGTTGAGAAATTCCGGCCTGAACGCAGTTCGCAGGATACGAAGAACCTCGCTTCGCATCTCCCGTTCTTTCCCACTCAATTCCTGGATTTGTTGACTTCCGATATTGGAGGTCATGATCAGGATCGTGTTTTTGAAGTCGACCGTCCTGCCCTTTCCATCCGTGAGTCGTCCATCGTCCAGAACTTGGAGTAGGATGCTGAATACATCGGGGTGAGCCTTCTCGATCTCATCGAAGAGAATAACCGAGTACGGTCTTCGCCGGACCGCTTCGGTCAGCTGTCCGCCCTCCTCATATCCGACATAACCTGGAGGGGCCCCGATCAAACGGGCGACGGCGTGCTTCTCCATATACTCCGACATGTCGATTCGGATCATCGCCTGTTCATCATCAAAAAGGAATTCGGCCAACGCACGTGCCAGCTCGGTTTTACCGACCCCGGTCGGCCCCAAAAAGATAAATGAGCCGAGAGGGCGATTTGGGTCCGAGATACCGGCCCTCGCCCGGCGGATGGCATTCGAGACCGCGGCAATCGCTTCT
>JAHFEM010000211.1 GCA_023248505.1 Nitrospirota bacterium | reverse complement strand
AACGGAAGTTCTACGATCATATCCACCGAAACGCCGTCAACCTGATCGAGCTGATCAATCAGATTCTCGACCTGAACAAGCTTGAGTCGGGACAAACCGACCTCCACCCCCAAGTGACCGAAGTCTCCCTTTCAGAAACGGTCAAACAGGTTTTGGAAGACCACCGGATAATGTGGGAAAAGAAAGGGTTGACGGCGACCCTGGTCGACGACCCCGCCGTTCCGAATCTTCACTCCGATCGGGTCAAACTGATCCATATCTTGACCAATCTGTTGATGAATGCGATCAAGTTCACCGACCGGGGCGCGATCACCGTTCGGATCATCGATCATCCCGGGGAGAAGAAGGCTTCGGTTGAAGTCGAGGATACGGGACGCGGCATCGCCGAAGAAGACCTCCCCCGCCTCTTCGAGCCGTTCTACCGGAGCGGCCGCCTGGAAGAACAGGAAGGGGTCGGCTTGGGCCTGGCAATCGTGAAGCAGTTTGTTGATCTTTTGAAAGGATCGATTGAGGTGAAGAGCGAGCCGGGGGCGGGATCGAAGTTTACGGTGACGGTGCCTTATGAGATTTCTTGAGGGGTTTCTTTCACCCCTTTTTTCGTTGCGCTTCTAGCAAGCCAAGCGTAAATCAAATCATTCTCAAATCGCTTCACCGAAATATTTTTTAAGAAACATTGCTAACCCGTCCCGATGAACATTCTTATCTTCAAAAAAAGGATAAAGTGCTTTTTGAAGTTCTTTGTCTGAGCTATTCTGAAAGTTTAGCTTGCAAACGACGACTACTTCTCGAAGTATTTCCCGGAGCTTTGCCTTATTCAAAATTTCTAAGAGCCATGTCAGCATATAGTGATCTGCCGGGGGAAGTCTATACCCGATGGAATAGATGTTAAGCATGGCTACATCTTTACTTAAAAGATCAGTCGCGCTTCTCCAATGCGGATCAAAAATTGGTCGCCATCTACTCTCTAACCATACTTCCTTTTGATAAAAAAACGGGATCAATACGGGACTATATTTTTTACGCCCTGTTCCGTCCTGTTCTCTCACACTGTACAGATACACGTCACTATCATTTATCAGAACCCCCGGATCATCAACAATGAGTGTCGGAGGATCCGTCGACATTAATTGTCCGTTTTGTACCCATCTCTTCTCCAACCAGTTTATTGAGCCGTGAAGCTTGTAGATTGGTATTCCCTCTGTGTGATTGCCTGCAACCTGACCCGGAATTTCCGGATAATAGGAGGGAAACCCCATTTTTTTTAATAGTTGCTCGATGACAAGATCATAATTCGTTGTTGGAAACACAACGCTGGAGCGTCTCATATTCTCTTGTAGAAATCTTTCAAAAAGATCCTGTGTCTTTTTTTCGCTCGATACGACGATCTCTCCAGGGCAAATTGGGAGTCTTTTCAAATACTCAGCAATAGCGGCACGGAGATTAATAATGGCAACGATGGCCCCGGACTCCCGATGGATAGAAGCCAGGTTATGCAGATGTGACATACAGAGCTCAATGTCGCCGACATGTCGAATCCAGTCCGCAAGCTGGTATCCACCAATCTTCAGCGAACCTCTATTAATCCAGCCATCTCTACCTTCGTCGAAAAGTTTATTAATAAACTTATCTTCGGTCGAAATCTCGGCCAGTGCAGCGCTGGCGCCAGATCCAAGGAAGATGCCGGTAAGAGGTTTGTGATTTATCATCGGGAAACCAACACCATACGGTTACCAAGCTTTGACTTACTCGTATCTAGAGAAACTGCATAAAGGGATACCAGAAGGGATTTGACCGGGTCAAGGGGAAACTTAAGAGAATTCAGATTCCCGATTAACGGTCCTCTCATTGACATCCCTCCCCCGCTTCATTATCCTATGCTCAAGCATTCCAACGCGAGATCCCCCCCATGAAGCCCTCTCTCCCCAAAACCATTCTTCACGTCGACATGGACGCCTTCTTCGCCTCGGTGGAGCAGGTGAAGAATCCCGCGCTGCGGGGGAAGCCGATGGTCGTCACCGGCGCAGGATCGCGGACCGTGATCCTCACCGCCTCGTATGAGGCGCGGGCGTTCGGGGTTCGGACCGGGATGAAGGTGCCGGAGGCGTTTCGCAAGTGCCCCCAGTTGATCCGCGTCCAGGCCGACAATGCCGCCTACGCCGCGGCCTGCAACCGGATCATGGAGATCCTCCGGCGGTACACGCCGGAGGTGGAGGTCTTCTCGATCGACGAGGCGTTCCTCGACATTACCGGCTCCCTCTCCCTCTTCGGCGGCGCGGAGCCGATCGGACGGTCGATCAAGGTGGCCATTTTCGCCGAGCTCGGCCTCCCCTGCTCCGTCGGCATCGCCCCGAACAAACTCCTCGCGAAGCTTGCCTCCGGCCTTCAAAAACCGAACGGCTTGACCCTTCTGAAGCCCGACTTGATCCCTGCGCTCCTCGAAGAACTTCCGGTCGAATCACTTTGCGGGATCGGCCCGAAGTTAAAGTTAAAGTTGAACTCTCTTGGGATTCATACTTGCGGGGAGTTGGGACGAACGCCGGTCTCGACCTTGAAAGCGGCCTTCGGAATTGCGGGGGAGCGCCTCTCGGCGATGGGACGGGGGGAAGATCCGGGGGAGGTGGTTCCGGAGGAGGTCAAGCCCGATCCCAAATCGGTCGGGCACTCGATGACCTTGGCGCAAGATGTCTCCGATCGGGCGCGGCTTTCGGTTTATCTTCTCCAGCTCTCCGAGAAGGTCGGCCGCCGGCTGCGACGGGGCGGCTGGGCCGGGCGGGTCGTCACCCTGACCCTTCGAAATCAGGACTTCACCACCCACACGCATCAGCATCGCCTCCCCTCCCCTGCCTGGGAGAGCCGGAAGATTTACGAGGCGGCGCAGGCCCTCTTTCAATCGATTCCACTTCATCAACCGATCCGCTTGCTCGGCGTGAGCATGGCCGACCTGGTCCCGAAGGGAGCGCAGTCGTCGCTCTTTCCGGAGGCGAATAAATCGGAACGGCTTTATGAGGCGCTCGATCGGGTCAATGAACGCTTCGGCGAGTGGACCCTCACCTGGGGAAGCCTGATGGAGCGCCAGGACCATAAAGGGGTCCTCTCCCCCGCCTGGCGGCCCGACGGGGTCCGCCGGTATCTATGAAATCATGCTCGTCCGGTTCTGGATAGGGGCGATCCTTCCGGTCGCCTTGTCTGGATCATACCGATGAGGGCGAATATACGGTGGAACAGTGTGGGCGCGACCCAATGCGCAAGCCCCGGAGGGCTTGCGCTGATTTGAATTCTATCCGGTCGCGGGCAACTTGGTCAGATCTTGATAGACCATCAGATGAGCATAGGGTGTTCCGGCGAACATGACGTAAACGCCCCCCGCGTTCGGCTGCGTCGGAAGGCCGGTCGTCTTCGGATCAAACGACCAGGTCACCATCCAATGCGGCGGCTCATCCACCAGCTTCGCCCCCGCCTCTTCCTTCATGAGAACCTTGCCCTCTTTTTCCCAATGCTGACCGCCGTTGGCCATGTAGGCGACGCCGGGCTGTTTGTTGGACGGGCTCGGCTCGTTCTTCAACATCGACGAGATAAATTGTTTCGCATTCGGATCCATGCAGATCGGGTCGGCCTTGGGGGTGCCCGGAAGATCGGACAAACAGGTGAATGAATTCGTCCCTTCTTTGACCGTGACCCATTGTCCGCTCTGATCCGTCACCATGATAGCGGCATTCCTTGCGATCGACTCGGGAGCCGCGCTCATCGCAAGGCGAATCTGGTCACTCTCTGAAAGCTTCGGGACCATTCCCCCCTTATCTTCGGTCGTCTCTTCCTGCGCCGAAACGAATGAGCCTCCGGCGAGAAGAAGCATCCCGAGAAGAACCAAAACGTAAGATCTGTAACGCATAGAAAATACCTCCCTCCATTTGATCTTTACAATCCGGAAGTCCTCTCTTCCTGACTGTAAGTTCAGGCTATCATCGGCTGAAAGGGAGCGTCAATTCATCCGAGTAGGTGATAGCTGCGAGATTGACACCCCATCAAAAGCTGGTAATCTTAATACGATTTTCGGATGAGAATCGGCTCTGAGGATGTAGATGGAAGACGAAACAAAAACGCACTCGATGCAAATAGACAGAAGGCGGCTTGACCGGGCCCACTTCAATCTTCCCTGTCTGGTGGTGGTGGCCGGCCCCTCCATGGGGGAAAAGTTCTCCCTCGCCAAAGAACGGATCGTCATCGGCCGCCATCGGGAGGCGGAAATATGCATCAACGACGAATCGATCTCACGCAAACATGCCGAAGTGCTCTCAAAAGCAGACCGCATCGTCCTTCGCGATCTGGGGAGTAAAAACGGGACGTACAGCAACAACCACAAGATCCTTGAGATAGAGTTAAAGGATGGCGATCTCATCCGCATTGGAGACGCGACGCTCAAATACCTGGGGCCGAACAATGTGGAGCAGTTCTATCTCGATGAAATGTCGGAACGCGCCCGGCGCGACAGCCTGACGGGACTTTTCAATAAGCAGGCGTTCCATACCTGTCTTGGACAGATCCTCCTGCGCTGCAGAGATCTCGGAGAACCCCTTTCGGTCGCCATGCTCGATCTCGATTGGTTCAAGAACATCAACGACCAATGGGGACATCCTGCAGGCGATAACGTCCTGAAGGAATTCGCCGATTTGATCAAACCCGGCATTCGGCCGACCGACTTTTTCGCCCGGTGGGGCGGCGAAGAATTCGGCCTCATCCTCCCCCACACCAGTCTAAAAGAAGCCCCCGTTGCCACCGAACGGATTCGAAATCGGGTTGCAAACCATGCGTTCCTTTTCGAAGGCCAGCGGCTTCCGGTCACGATCAGCATCGGGATCACCGAACGGACCGACGCCGACGAGACCATTGAACCGCTGATCAGCCGGGCCGACAAAGCCCTCTATCAAGCAAAACAGGAGGGCCGGAACCGGAGTTGTTGTTTCAACGGCCCCTGATCAGCCGACCGGTCCCCCCC
>JAHFEM010000210.1 GCA_023248505.1 Nitrospirota bacterium | reverse complement strand
AGATGGCGTTGCTCTTTCATCTGGGGCCCCGCTTGCTAGCCAACTCTCTGTAGGCCGAGGCACAATATAACAGGCCGCTGAAGAGAGATCAAGTAGTATCTCGTGTTCATGTAAGTTAAAATACCCACACCAGCAGGGACCCAACCGAGGCCTTGAACGCCGACCCGCTCAAAGTGATGGGGATAGAACGGCATTCCGCTTTGCGTAAAGAGCGCTCCTGCCGCGCGGGTTCCGGACGCTCTTATCCGTTTAGTTTGATCGCCTCATCAACGAGCATCACCGGGATTTCCTCCCGGATCGGGTAGAGGAGATTGCACTTTGGGCAGACCAAGCCGTCCCCCTTCTCGTTTAAATGGACATCCCCTTTGCATTTGGGACAAGCTAAAATCTCAACCAGATCTTTATTGATTGCCATGGATTCCTCCTGATGAATGAATTCAACGCGCTGGGATTTCTTAAAATGTTGGACGGGACTCACCCCGGGGCGCTCCCTTTTGCAGATCCCAGCCCCTGGGCCCTCTCCCCTTTATTGTCTTCAATCTCGATCGTCCGGATCACTTCATCAACCGAGATCGCCTTCATGCACTCATTTCCGCGAACACAGCGGTTCCTCCCGCAGCCGAAGCAGCCGGTCTCCTTTCGAATCACGGTGTGCCCCGCTCCGTAAGGGCCGATCTTCCTCGGATCGGTCGGACCGAAGAGCGCCAGCACCGGCGTTCCGACCGCCGCCGCAAGATGCATCGGTCCCGAATCATTGCTGATGAAGAATCGCGCTTGCCGGATCAGCTCCGCCAATTCCGGCAGGGTCGTCTTCCCCGCCAGGTTGATCGCCGGCTGCTTCATCTGTTGAAGAATCCGGCCGACCTCTTCATGCTCGCCTTTGCCGCCGACAAAAACGATCGGAAGTTTCTTTTCGCGGATCAGCCAATCGGCCAACGCCGCAAAGCGCGCCGGCTCCCATTTCTTGCTCTCCCATCGCGCCGTCGGATGGATCACCGCGAAGGGAGCCGGATTCGACAGGCCGCTCTGGGACAACAGACGCCGGACGCCGGTCGCAATCTCGGCTGAAGAGGGAATGTCGAAGTCGATCGCGTCCCCGTCGCACCCCAACGCACGCGACACCCTGAGACAGCGATCGACCGCATGGACCGTCCCCTCCGGGATCGAGACGCGATCGGTATAAAACCAGGGAGCGCCTTCCCGCGCGGCGGCAAAACCGATCCGAACCGACGCTTTCGTCGCATAGCCCAAGATCGCGCTTCGCAGGAGTCCCTGGAGATCGACGACCAGATCGAACGGACGTTTTCGGACGGCCCGAATAAGTGGGGGGATTCCCATCCATCGAAAGGGAACGGCGATCACCTCATCGATCGCGCGATGCCCTTTTAAGATCGCCGCCCATTCCGATTTCACCAGCCAGGAGATCCGCGCCGAAGGGAACCGCCTCCGAATGGCTCCCACCGCAGGAAGGGCATCGATGATATCCCCCAGCGAGCTCGGCTTGATGATGAGGATTTCCCGAAACTCCATCGCGCTCCGATCCGGCTTCTCCCGCGTCATTCGGCGATCCATCCTCTTCTCTGCAGATCCTCCAAGATCCACTCGACGGCCGCAGTGAGGTCATCGGCGACATGATCCGGCCGCTTTCCCGACTGCGCCATCTCCTGCAGGGACGCCTCGCCGTGCCCGGTGCGGACCAACACCCCCTTCGCCCCTCCCCGCGCCAAGCCCATATCGAGAGGCTTATCTCCGACCACATACGATCCGGAGAGATCGACGGCATGCTCCGAGAGGGCCCGTTCGATCATCCCCATCGCCGGCTTCCGGCAACCGCAGGGAATGATCTCCGGATGATGAGGACAGTAGTAAATACCGTCGAGATGCGCCCCGGCCTCCGCCAGCAGCGATTGAAGATGCCGATGCACCTCTCCGACCCTCTCTTCAGGGAAGATCCCCCTCGCCACCCCCGACTGATTCGTCACGATGATCGCCGAAATACCTCGCCGGTTGAGTCGCGCAATCGCTTCGACCGATCCCGGGATGACCGAGAACTTATGGAGCGCATCCATATGGCCGACGTCCCGGTTGATTGTTCCGTCTCGATCGAGGAAAACCGCGACCTTTCTCCTCCCCAGGCTTGCCCATTTCCGCTCGGCCGCCGCGACAACCGCCTCGACCGAAACCCCGCTCATACAGCGATGATCGATGGGGCATTCCCGGTACGTGCAGGGAGCGCAATCGACCTTGTTCCGAACGATCAGATCGTCCGCTCCGGCCGGAGAGGTCGCATCCGGATTCGTCGGGCCGAAGACCGCCACGACCGGAGACCCCAACGCGGAAGCGATGTGCATCGGGCCGGAATCGTTGGTGATGAAGAGCCGGCAGCGCGCGATCAGGGCCATCATCATCCGGACGGTTGTCTTTCCCGCCACGATCACCGCCGGGTGCCGCATCTTCCGCCGGACCTCTTCCGCGATGGCGATCTCCGCCGGCCCGCCGGAGATGACGACCTTCGCGGGATATCGCTCCAACAATTGATCGGCCGCCGCCGCAAAACGGGCCGGGTCCCATCGTTTCGAAGAACCGTAAGCGGCCCCGGGGTTGAGGCCGATGACCGGCTCCCACCGGTCGATTCCCTCCGCGGCGAGAAGATCCGCGGCCGATTGCCTTTCCTTCTCGGTGATCACCAAATAAGGAGATCTCTCAAACCGGCCCTCCGATCCGACCAGCTGCATCAGATGCAGATACGCCTCCCGCTGGTGCAAGGGGGCCGATTTTTTGTCGAGCGCGCTCGTCAGAAGAAACCGCCGGCCGTCGGCGGCATAGCCGATCCGCTCCGGAATTCCCGCGGCGGCCGTCACCAACGCCGCCTCAAATGCGTTCTGAAGGAGAAAGGCGAGATCGAACTCTCCTTCCCGGATCGATCGGACCAGCCGCCACAACCCCATCCATCCTGCGTGCCGTCCGGGAGACTCATACACCCACAATCGGTCGATCACGGGATGATGCTCGAAGAGGGCCGCCACCTGCGGTTTTGCCAATAGGGTGATTCGGCTTTCCGGAAAACGGGCGCGAAGCGCCGAGAGGGTGGGAATCGCCATCACGGCATCCCCGATCCAGTTCGGGGCCCGGACCAAGATTTTTTGATACATCTTCATTTTAAGCTCTCAGCTCTCAGCTTTCAGCTTTTTTAAGCTGACGGCTGATCGCTTATTTTGGCTGCGTCTTCCATCTCCGATGAACCCATAGCCAATGATCGGGGTGGCGTCGAACGGCTGCTTCGATCGTTCGGGTGAAGAGGGCAGTCGCCTCCCGAAGATCGCTCTCCAGATCTCCGGTTCGGACGATGTCCAACGGCTTCTCGATCACCACGCGATGCCGGCCTTTCTCTCGAATCATGAAGGTCGGCAAAAGGGCGGCGCCGGTCCGAAGGGCCATGATCGCCAGTCCCTTGTGGGTGGCCGCCGGACGCCCGAAGTAATCGACGAAAACCGCTTCTCTTGCGGCTGTGTTCTGATCCAAGAGGATGCCGATCATCTCGCCGGCTTTCAGCAGCCGCATGATTTCCGCCGCGGAGGTTCTTTTGTTCAAAACCCGGTTTCCATACCGTTCGCGCCATGTATTGATGATACGATTCAGATCGGGGTTGTCGAGCGGCCGGGCGACGACATTGAGCCTTTTTCCCAGGAGTGAAAGCGCCATCCCCATCCACTCCCAATTACCGAAATGGGCCGTCAGGATGACCACCCCTTTTTTTTTCCGTAGGGCCGCCTCGTAATGCTCCATCCCTTCGAATGTCGTCCGGCGCATCAACTCGGCGGGGGGCTTGCCTTGGATCCAGGCAAACTCCACGATCGACTTTCCCAAGTTCTCGAAGACACCCGAAGCAATTCGCTTTAGTTCGCGCTCGCTCCTTTCTCTACCGAACGCTGCCTGGAGACCCCCCAGCGCGATCAATCGGTGACGGCGGTCGGCCAGATAAAAAAGCCGTCCGAACAGCGCGCCGCCCCAGAGAGCGACCCGGAAAGGGAGGATTTCAAAGAAACGGATGAAAAAGCGCGCCAAAAAATATTCAGCCTTTTGCTTCATCGGATTGCCTAGACCGACCGAAGGACCGGTCTCATGTTAAAAAGAAGCGGTTCCCACTTCGCCGGATCTTCCCAGAAGGTGATCTCCGCCCGGAGGGCCCAGACTTCGAAGTCTTTTGGGAGAAGCTCTCTGACCTTAACCGCGTCTTTCTCGGTCGTCACCACCCATTTGACCCCCAGATGATCGGCCTTCTTCCGAATCTCCTCCAGGTCGGAGCGTTGATAAGAATGGTGATCCCGAAAGATCACCTGCTCGCGCAAATCCGTTCCCAGGCGCTTCAAGAGCCTCGCGAACGAATCCGGATTTCCGATCCCGCAGAAGCCAAGGACCGGCGCCTTCGCCAGCGCGCCCGGAGACAACACGGTCCCGCTCCGCACATCAATCAGCTGCGTCGGTTGGAATGTCGTTCGAATGCAGGGCCGCCCGAACCGTTCGATCTCGCTGATCCACTCGGAAGCGTCGGCCTCGTCCTCGGAACGGGTAAAGATCACCACGTCGGCCCGCCGGACCTCGGAAAGCGGCTCTCGCAACACCCCCCTCGGAAGAAGCGCTCCGTTCCCAAACGGATTCGTCGCATCGACCAAAAGAAGGTTGAGATCCCGATGAAGCCGAATATGCTGAAAGCCATCGTCCAGGAGAATGACATCGAGCTTAAACCGTTTTAAAAGCCATTGACAGCCTCTGAAACGATCGGGAGAGACGATGATCGGGACCCCCTTCAGCCGTTGCGCCATGAGATACGGCTCATCGCCAGCGGTCTTAGGCTTTTCCAAAATCTCCTGACCGTCGGAGACCAAGCGGAGCGGTCCTTTGTAGGTTCCGCGATAACCCCGGCTGACAATCCCGACCGCGTATCCCCGCTCCTGCCACTTCTCGGCCAAAAAAATCGTGAACGGGGTCTTCCCGGTTCCGCCGACCGTGAGGTTCCCGATGCTCACGACCAGGCAA
>JAHFEM010000209.1 GCA_023248505.1 Nitrospirota bacterium | reverse complement strand
CGGCGAAGCTGCCGTTCCGTCCGAGAATGCCGAGGACGGTCCGCTGGGCGCAGTGGTTTGGCATCGCTCGAACACAGAAGCAGCAGTTCCCGCAGGCGGCGTTGATCTCGCCGACGACCCGTTTTCCGATCCAAGCGCGATCGGGGGCCGCTTCGACCGCCCCCACGAATTCATGTCCGAGGACGCCGGTGAAGCCCATATACCCTTTGGCGATCTCAAGGTCGGTGCTGCAGATTCCGGCGAGGGAGACACGGATGCGGGCTTCGCCGGGCGCGGAAGAAAGCGGGAGATTCTGACGAAGGGTCAGGGTCTTCTTGAAAGAGAGTCCCTGCATCGCTCAGAGGTAAAGCCCCTGGTAGGCGTTGCCCTTATCCGGCTCACCGGAAACCTTGATGGTCCCGAAGCGCTGTTCGTAGCGCTGGATGTTCTCTTGAAGCGCCGCTAAGAATCGCTTGGCATGGGCGGGGCTGGTGATGACGCGCGATCGCACCTTGGCCTTCGGCGCTTGCGGCTGGATGTAGATGAAGTCCATGACGAACTCGGTCTCGCTGTGGGTCAGGAGGGCGAGGTTCGTATAAATTCCCTGGGAGGTGGCGTCGTCAATTTCGACCTGGACTTGAACAGGGGGCTGGGATTGTTGTCCGTTCGACATGAAAGGTCCTTTCTCTATTTTTATGTGTGGGCCCGTGCGGCAACTGAGAAAGAAAGGGCCCTCCGATGCCCCCACGCCCCGGCTGGCCACCGGCAAAGCCGGATGCCCAGCCTCTCTGTCTCAGGGTCCCCATCAAGCCTGCTTGATGGGGCGCATCATACGATGCCCCCATGCCCCGCGGCTCGGACAGGCAGAGCCTGATCCTCGCCTTGATAAATGATTAATCGAACAACGCAGGCCGGACCAACTCTTCTTTCGGAAGGGCGAGTTTCACTTTCGGCTCTGCCGCGCTCTCGTGATCGATGGTGATGAGGCGGTCGCCGAGCCGGTCGAGTTTCTTGGTGGCTTCTTCGTATTTACCGCGCGTGTTCGAGAGGTGCTTCCCGATGACATCAAAATCTTCCTTGAATTTAAAGAAGTCTCCCGACAGCCGCTGCAGGCGTTGATGGATCTCCTGCGCCGATTTCTCGATCCGCAACCCCTTGAAGCCGAGGACGATCGCCTGAAGATAGGCATAGAACGAGTTGGGGGAGACGGGGATCACCCGCTTCGTGAGGGCGTAACTGCAGAGGCTCTTTTCGTCGCCGAACGCTTCGTCTTTGATGATCGTCTCGTAGTAGACATTTTCGGCTGGGATGTACATCAACGCGAAGTCGTAGGTTCCTTCATCCGGCAGGATGTACTTCGCCGCAATCGCGTCGATATGTTTCTTCACGTCGGTAAGAAACCGCTTCCGGTGGGCCTTCTTCTCCTCGTCGACGCCGGTTTCGATCATCTTCTTGAAATTCTCGAGCGGAAATTTGGAGTCGACCGAGACGAGCGCCGGACCGAGTGTGATGACCGCGTCGACGGCTTCGTTGCTTTTGAATCGATACTGCAGGGTGAAGTGGGTCGGCGGAAGGACCTGCGAGAGAAGCTCCCCCAAAAAAAGCTCGCCGAGGCTGCCGCGCAGCTTGGGGGCGCGGAGGATTTCCTGAAGGGAAGAGATGTTCTTCCCGACCTCGTAGACTTGCTGGGTGGCTTTGGTCAGCTCTCCGAGATTCTGCTTCACCTCGCCGACGACGCGGGCGGCATTGTCGAGCCGGGTCCCGATCTGGCCGGTGGCCGACGTCAGCTGCTGATTCACCGACTGGAGTTGGGAATTGACCTGGGTGGTGATTTGGGAAAGCTGCTGCTGCACCACGTTGGTATTGGTGGCCATCGCCTCCGACAGCTGCTGTCGAAGTTGATCGACCTGCTGCCGCATGACGAGCATGCCGCCGTCGGGCGCGGGTGCGGGCGTTTTAAATGAGCGTGCGATGAGGACGAGAAGAAGGACAACCAAGACCCCAAGGAGAACAAAAATCCCCATTTCCATGAAGGCGCTCCTGTTCGGTATTTGTCGATCATTACTACCGGAATCGGGGGGTGAAGTCAAACGAAAATTGTGAAATTGGAGCAGAGACATCCTACCGGAATATCTCTTTGTGCGATAAGTCTCTTCCGCTTCCTTTACAACGATTTCCCCCTATGCTACCTTTTCATTCCATGATCGTGTCCCTCTAAATGCGCGAAGCGCTCCTTTTACTTGGAGAATGAAGTTGAACAAAAAAATCATCATCTGGGGCCATCGCGGCGCATCCGGGCACGCGCCGGAGAATACCCTCGCATCGTTTGAGAAGGCGATGGCGATGGGGGCCGATGGGGTCGAATGCGATCTTCGGGAGAGCCGGGACGGGGAGATCGTCGTTTTTCACGACCCAACGGTCAAGCGTCTGACCGGGCAGGGTTGGCGGGTGCAGGATCTCACCCTTTCCGAATTGAAACGGCTCGACATCGGGAGCTGGTTTGCCCCTTCCTTTGCGCGGCAAACCGTCCTCACGGCGGCGGAGCTGATTGCGAAGGTTCCCCCTCCCTTCCTGTTGAACCTGGAGATCAAAGCCGCCTCCCCGCAGAAGGTAGTCGATCTGATCCAAAAGAAAGGGATTGCCGATCGGGTCATTGTCTCTTCGTTCGATCACGTCCTTCTGAAAAAAGTCCGCAGTCTGCATCTTACCCTGTCGATCGGTCTCCTGGTCGATCGGGAGCCCTGGAAGAAGATCGTCCAAGAGGCTCGGAGGCTCCAGGTGGTCTCCGTCAACGTCCCTTCCAGGCAGGTCACCCCCGATCTGATCGAAAAGGCCCACCAAGAGGGATTTAAGGTCTACGTTTACACCGTGAATGATCCGGCCCAGATGACCTCCTTTATCGAAATGGGGGTCGACGGTCTTTTTACCAATTATCCCGACCGGTTGGCCGGGATATTAAGTAAAAAGAAGGAGTAAGCGGGCTTTCTTGTCCTAAAATCTTACTTGCGGATCGGCCTTGGGCGGTGTTATCATCAAGCATTGTCTTTGGAGACCTCGACGTTGTCCAAGGCTTTTGAGCCTCCACCTGACCCATCGATAGAGAAGCCCATTCAGAAAAAGAGCCATTCGATCCGGGTGACCCTCGTTCAAGAGGGGCTTTTTCGGCAAGCGCCCGAATCTGCTTCCAGGGCGCCGGAAGGGACTTCGGCCGCCGGAAACGACTTCTGGCGGATCGCGACCGAACCGTATTGGATCACAAAAGAGGAGTTGGCGTTTCTAGAAACCCTTGGAAACCGGCTCCTTTCTTTTTATCAGGCGGCGAATCGACTCTATCTCGACAGTGTCCACGGAAGAGCGCCACGCTGGGTCGCCGGTTATCTCGACCAGGGGAAACCGGAGTCGGTCATCGAGTATGGCCGGATGAACCGCTTCAAGAGCGATTTGCCGGGGATCATTCGACCCGATCTGATTCCGACGGAAGAGGGAATGGTTGCGACCGAGTTGGATGCCGTTCCAGGGGGCATGGGGCTGACGGCTGGACTCTCAATCGCTTACGCATCGGAAGGAGACCGCCCGGTCGGTGATCGCGACGGGATGGTGGTCGGCTTCGAGCGCATGATCCGAGCGCATGCCTCCCAGGAGAATCCGCTGCTGGCGATCGTCGTTTCCGATGAATCGAAGGATTATCGCCCCGAGATGGAGTGGCTGGGAAGGGCGCTCAACCAACGGGGACTTCGGACACGGGTGCTTCATCCGAGGGAGGTCGGCTTCACCGAGGAGGGGCTTTGGGTTGACGGCGAGGGGACACGGGAGCGGATCGATCTGCTCTATCGATTCTTCGAACTCTTCGATCTGAAGAACATCCCGAAATCGGAACTGATTCTCTATGCGGCCAAGAAGAAATGGGTCGTCCTGACGCCGCCGCCGAAGGCGTTCCTGGAGGAGAAGAGCCTCTTCGCCCTCTTCCATCATCCGGTCCTGGGGGAGTTTTGGCTCCGGCATCTGGGGCAGGAGACGGTGGCCCAACTACAGCGGATCTTCCCGAAAACCTGGATCATCGATCCGCGCGAAATTCCTCCCCATGCGATCATTCCCGACCTCACCCTCGAGAATCGGCCGGTCACCGATTTTCACCAGTTAGGCGAGGCGACGCAGCGGGAGCGGCAGTTGATTATCAAACCGTCCGGTTTCTCGGAACTCGCCTGGGGAAGCCGGGGGGTCATCGCCGGCCACGATCACCCTGAGGAGGAGTGGAAAGAGGCCATCGATCGGGCGCTGCAGCGTTTTCCGACGACGCCGCACATCCTCCAGAAGTTCCACAAGGGAAAGAAAGTCACGGTCCATTATTATGATTTCGAAGGCGAACGGACGATCCCGATGGAAGGGCGTGCGCGACTCTCTCCCTATTATTTCATCGACGGGAAAGAGGCGAAGCTCGGCGGGATCTTGGCCACCGTCGTTTCCACCGAGAAGAAGCTGATTCATGGGATGGTCGATGCGGTCATGGCGCCGTGCGCCGTCGCAAGATAGAAAGCAATCAGCCATCAGCTTCCAGCTAAAGAAAAATCTTGGTCCTTGATGGTTGCCAAGCTGATCGCTGGACGCTATTTTCTAACCACGAGTAAGGATCTGGCAAGCGAAAGAATGGAAAAAATGAAACTTTACGACCTCGATTCCTGTCCTTATTGTATGATGGTGCGCGATAAATTAAGTGAGCTTGGGCTTGAATACGAGAAGATCGCGGTTCCTTCCTATCGGCCGAATCGGAAAGAGGTCTTCGAAGTATCGGGCCAATATTTGGTGCCGGTGCTGGTGGATGGTGATGTCGTGCTCGATGATGAGGATGAAATCATCGCCTACCTGGATAAAAAATACGGACAGCAGCCCTGACGAGGGGGTAGGCCTTTCTATTTCATAATCAGAGGGGAGTGAGCGCTGTGGAGCAATGGCAGAAAGATATTAAAGAAAGTATTGACGATGTCGAAACGCTGGAGAAGGTCCTAGGCGTTCCCGCGGAAGAGGTCCGCCAGGTCGTCGAGGAATACCCGATGCGGATTAC
>JAHFEM010000208.1 GCA_023248505.1 Nitrospirota bacterium | reverse complement strand
GAGCGCGTTGCTCCTCCATGTTGAACGGCCCTTCTGGTCCGTTGGACAGAAACTGGGGAGGGGAGGGAGTTGTATCGTTTTGATTCTGGCGCTCCTCACCCTCAGCCAGCACCTCTTTGATTTCCAAATCAACATCGATCAGTGGCTGGTGAGCAGCTCCGAGAAATTCGGGGCGGTGCTCATCGGCCGGATGTCTCCCGTCACGGCGGCGAATTTTCTCCTCGCCGGCCTCGCTCTGTTCCTCGTCTTGTCGGCCTCCCCGGAGAGGCCGTCTTTGCGCGGCGCCGCGGCCGTCCTCGGAACGGGAGTGGTGTTGGTCGGATTCGTCGTGAGCTTGGGCTATTTGTATCGAACTCCGCTTTTGTACGGCGGCCCCATCATTCCGGTGGCGCTGACGACGGCGATCGCTTTTCTGATTCTCGGCATCGGGATCATTGCGGTCTGCGGCCCCGACGTCTGGCCGCTTCGCTCCTGGATCGGCGGTTCGACGCAGGCCCGCTTGATGCGCGTGTTTCTCCCCTTTACGGCGGGGATCATCCTCATCGGCGGATGGCTCAATACCCTCAGCGTCCGGTGGTTCACGAATCCCGCATTAATGGCGGCGCTCCTCGCGCTGGTCTCCGTCTTTGTGATGAGCGTGATCGTCTCGCAGATTGCCCGGATCGTGGGAGGGGCGATCGATCGCGCGAATGCGGAGCGCAAAGCGGCGGAAGAGGAGGTGCGGGCGTTGAATCTCGATCTGGAGCGCCGCGTCGACGAAAGAACCGGGCAGCTTGAAGCGGCGAACAAAGAGTTGGAGGCGTTCAGTTACTCCGTCTCGCACGACCTGCGGGCGCCGCTGCGCCACATCGGCGGCTTCGTCGAAATGCTGAAAGAACATTCAGGGACACAGCTCGACGAAAAGGGACGGCGTTACATCGACACGATCATGAAGTCGGCGGGGAAAATGGGGAACCTGATCGACGACCTCCTCCTTTTTTCGCGGACGGCGAAGACCGAGCTTCGGATCGGGAGGGTGCGCCTCGATTCCCTCGTCCAGGAGGTGATTCGAGAACTGCAGCCGGATATGGAAGGACGGGAGATCGCCTGGACGATCGGGCCCCTTCACGAGGCGGTCGGGGACGCCGCCCTGCTGCGGCAGGTCTGGGCGAATTTGATCGGCAACGCGGTGAAGTACACCCGAACCCGCGCGCGGGCCGAAATTGAGATCGGCGTTGCCTCGGAAGGGGAGGAGCAGATCTTTTTCGTTCGGGACAACGGCGCCGGCTTCGACTCGCAGTACGCCGGCAAGCTCTTTGGCGTTTTCCAGCGGCTGCATCGCGCGGATGAGTTCGAGGGGACCGGCATCGGACTGGCCAACGTCCGTCGAATCGTTCACCGCCATGGGGGCCGGACCTGGGCCGAGGGGGCGGTCGATCAAGGGGCGGTCTTTTACTTTTCGCTGCCGAAGAAACAAGAAGCCGGAATATGGGTGGGAAGGGGGTGAAGCAGCGATGCCGCTAACCCGCCGATTCAACCCTCTGCTCGCACCCTTCATCCATATGCGTTCCCCGCGGCGATTTACAAAAAAGAGACTCTTTGTTAGACTTCTGCTGTAACCGCTCGGCAAGACATCCCGTGAACCGATAAAAAAACAGAATCGACCGAAGTAGAGACCCTCCCGCCCGATCGTGCAACGCTTGCCGTCGGCCGGCCTGCTCGAAGCGATTCTGGAAAGCCTCCTGTCGATCATGCACATCGAACCGAAAAAGATCATCACCCAAAGAACCGCGCGGCCCCGGACCCCAAAACGGTTCGAGATCCGCTCCTCCGACATCCACGGCTCCGGCGCCTTCGCCCTCCGGCCGATTCCGAAGGGGACGCGGCTCATCGAATACACCGGCAAGCGGATCACCCATGAAGAGGCCGACGCCCGCTACAACGATTACGAGGGGGAGCGGCATCACACCTTTCTCTTCTCCGTCGACGAGCAGACCGTCATCGACGCCAACCGCGAGGGGAACGACGCCCGGTTTATCAACCATTCCTGCGACCCGAACTGCGAATCGGTCGACGAAGAAGGCCGGATCTTTATCGAGGCCATTCGGGACATCGCCGCCGGGGAAGAACTTTTCTACGATTACGCGTATGAAAGAGGGGGGGAAGAAGATCCGAAGGACGAGAAGCACTACGCCTGCCGCTGCGGCGCAACGACCTGCCGCAAAACAATCCTGGCCCCGCTCACCGACGAGACCGAACCAGAGGACCGATGATCGCAGCGGTCCGCCCTTCTTGCCGTTTTTCCCGCGAATATAAATTACATCAGCCAGCGTCTTTTCATTAAGAGATAGGATAAAAAAGAGGCGGAGAGCCCGATAAAGAAGAGATAGCCCCATTCCGGAGAGAACTGGGGGAGCCGGCCTCCCTCCAGAAGGATCGATTTGATCGGCCCGTAGAGTTGATAGGAGGGAAGGAGCGGCGCGATCGTGTTGAGCTTTTGTGAAAAATCGGAGAGCGCGGAGGGGAGCAGGTGCGGCAGATAGAAGAGAACGCCGAGCGTTCGGGCGCTGGCCTGACTGCGGCATAAAAACCCCAAGCAGATTCCAAAGGCGCTGAAGCAGAAGCTGCCGACGGCCAGGAAGGCGGCATAGCTGAAGCCCCCTGCGAAATCAAAATGAAATCTCCCCAGCAGTTGAAGGAGGATCGCTGCGAGGCCGGTCAAAATCATCCCTAAAAAGACCTTGGCCAGCAGCCACTCCGCCTCCCGCATGGGGGTCTGCAGAAGCCCCAGCAGCAATTTCTTCTCTTTCTCTTCGGCCACCTGCGCGGGAAGAACGATGAAGCCGACGAGCAAGACCACCATCAAAATCCAGGTCGGCAGCGTCTGCTTTTGAACCTCCCCCTCCTGAAGCGGCCGAATCCCCGAGATCCAGTTCTTGCGCTTCCCTTCGACGGCGATTTGGAGCGCGGAGAGGCTTTCGACGACGGCGACGGTTTGGAAAGAGGCTTTCGTCAAAATAATCAGCTCCAAGCGTTCGGGCTCCTTTTCAGAAGGGACCAAGAGGCCGTCCCCCTTTTTTTCTTTGAGCCACCGCTGCCCCTCCGCTTCGTTCGAAAACCAAAAAACGTCGAAGACATTCTTCGCCGACTGAATGTTCTGAACCATCTCCGGAAAATAGCTTTCTCCTTGAATCAGTCCGATTTTTACTTTTTGAAGGGGCGCCTCCGTCCGATCGACCCATTGCAGGGAGAAGAAGATAAAAAGAGGGACAAAGAGGATCAGGAAGAGGGTCTTGTTTTTAAATGCAATGGCCAGATCGTTCAACGTCAAGGCGGCGATATTTCTGATCATGCGTAGAGGTTCTCATGGATTTTCGATTGGAAATATTCTTGGGGGGAGCCGTCGAAGGCGAGGCCCCCTTGATGCAGCACCATGATCCGCGTCGCCAGCGTTTGAATCTCTTCGGGCCGATGCGAGGTAAACAGGATGGTTTTCCCGGAGGCATGGATCTTTTTCAGCAGCCGGTAGATCTCTTTCGTCATCTCGAAATCGAGGCCGGAGGTCGGCTCATCAAAAAGCAGCAGCGGCGGCTCCGGCAACAACGCGCGCCCGATGCTGACCCGTTGCTGGAGCCCTTTGGATAATTCCCGTATGGCGTGCCGGCGAAACGGCCTCAAATTAAATTCTTCCAGCGTTTCTTCGATCCGTGAAAAGGGGATTTTAAAAAGACGGGCGAAGAGTTTGAGGTTGTATTCCACGGAGAAGAAATCGAAGAGATTCGGCGTTTCAGGAATAAAACCGATCTTCCGGACCAGCGCCAACCTATTTTTGAAGTCGACGCCCTCCACCCAAACGTCTCCTCCGTCCGGAACGATCCAACCGGCCAGTATTTTCAGAAGCGTCGATTTGCCGGCGCCATTGTGTCCGACAATCGCAATGAGCTCCCCTTTTTCGACGTTAAAACGCGTCTGCAGGAGCCCTCTTCTCTCGCGATAGACTTTTGTCAGATGCCGAACTTCAAGCTGCATGGCCGCTTCCATCGGGATGGGCGTCGGACGCTTCGGGAGAAGCCCATGCGCCTTCATGGGTGACGTTAAAGGATGGGAGGCGCTGTTTCATCCGGGTCCTCTTAAAAGGGGATTGATTCGTTCCGTCCCTGACAGGGTCAGGGACGGAACACAGGAAGGGCGGGCCGAAGACCCTTTCTCAAACGCGCTGCGCTAGAAAGATGATCAAAAGCACCAAAACGACCACGACTAAAATACCCACCATCCGTTCCTCCTCTTTTGAGTTAGAGAATGACCTTTAAAAAAGGCCGGCGCTGATTCAGACAGGGACCGCGGCTTCGTCCCGATTCTTCCCCGGGGCCGAAGATGCCGGGCCGTTCTATCCCGAAAACTCGCCAAGGCAGCTTCCTGTCGGTTCCCTTGCGGACGCTTTTCCGGTCCATTCCAATCGGAGATAGACCTTTTCGTATTGATGGCCTTCTATAAAGTATGAACGTTCTCGATCCTAAAAATCAAGGCAGGCCGGAAGCGGAGAGATCGATTTTCCTCAACGAATCTCCATCGGATCTTTCTTCAAGGACCGAGCGGCGTCATCCGTTCGGGTGAGTAAGTCCGCTGACCTTCGTCCGGTTGAAAAATATCTACAATAGGGCTGAGTGCGATCTTCGGGAGGTGAACGGAAGAAAAGCGCCGCCCGATACGATCAAAAGACCGGATGAACCTGGACGTCTAAAGGAGGAGGCCGCACATGGCACAACAAGTTCACTCGATGAGCCAAGAGATGGAGCAATGCGTTCAAAACTGTCTAGACTGTTATCGCAGTTGTCTGGAGACGGTGAACTATTGTTTGGCGTTGGGGGGGAAACATGCGGAGCCAAGCCACATTCGGTTGCTGCTCGACTGCGCCGAAATCTGCCAAACCGCGGCCGGGTTTATGATCCGGCAATCGGATCTTCATCCCAACACCTGTGCGGTTTGCGCCGAGGCGTGCGAGGCCTGTGCGGAAGATTGCGCGCAGTTCGGCGACGACGCGCAAATGACGGCCTGCGCCGAGATCTGCCGT
>JAHFEM010000207.1 GCA_023248505.1 Nitrospirota bacterium | reverse complement strand
GAAGGCGAAAGGGGGAAAGGCTAAATCTCTTTTCATCTTCTCTCCCTTCCGCCTCCCGGCTCTTAGCGGTTCGAAACGGCTTCTACCGGCCCCTTGGGGGAAGCGTTCCGATCCGATTGGGGACGAAGCCAGCCTTCGACAATAAACGTTTCTCCTCCCGCCTTCCGATTCTCCACCTTGTTCGTCAGCGGATTGTAAGCCAGCCGGCCGGCGCCGGTCCGCGAGAAGTTCTGCTCGACAAACTCGATATGATCCTCGGCCACCGCCGTGACGATCGCGACATGGCCGTACGACCCTCCTTGGAAGGTGAGGATGTCTTCCGGCCTCGGCCGGACCGAGCCGCCGTTCTCGAAAGCATCGAGTCCCTTGTCGGCGGCGGTCCTAAAGAAAGTGTTGGCGTTGCCGTTCCACCGCTTTCCCATCATCCCTTCCCGCGTCTCGATCCCCTTCACCAAATGATAGAAGCGCCGCACATATTCCACACACTGGTATTGTAATCCGTAGGTCGCCCGGCCCCCGCAGCTCTCGTCTGGATTCACGAGATTGGATCGCGCGGGAACCCCCGCATAGGAAGCGAGGGTGGTTCCGCAGGAAGCCGCTTCAATGGTTCCTCCGGTGGATGCCGTTCCCGCTACAAAAACAACCAACGCGGAGAAGATCAAGGCCGATCGCTTCATCATCAATGTTCCTCCTCAGAAAGGTTCCTCGGAACATATTTACCAGAAGCGGATTATATTGCAATGGGAAATAGGCCTTTAGGGGGATTAACTTCGGAGATTAAGAAGAAACGGAGGAGGGTCTAGGGTTTTTTCCCAACGGATTAGAGTCTGTGTTTAAAAGATATACGTTTTTTGTGTAGATCATTTTGTCTCCTCCGGGTTCGTAATCAGCGAACGAAGTGAGCGTTGAGGGGGAGGCTCCATCCGGCTTTGCCGGTGGAGGGGGCGACGCAAGCCCCCTTTCCGGCTCCGCCGGATTAGGAGCGGCGCTTTCGAGGATAGAGCATGGTGAAATTCACGGCGATGAAACCGCCCATCGCTCCTCCCGTCGCCGCACCCATCAACCCCGATTCGGTGCCGCTGATCAGAAAGGCCAGCAGCCCTCCCAGCAGCGCGCCGATCACCACGAAGAGAAAGAAGCGCTGGCCGCCGAGCCGCCAGACGACCAGGCCGATGAGCGCGCCGATCGTCCCAACGAGAAGAATCCAGAACAGCCCGCCGATGAACGATCCGATCATCCCTCCGGTCAGGCCGGTCACCGCCATCCCGGGAAGCGCCACTTGAACCGATTTTGCAATCGTCTTTGCCGACATCTGCGCAGATTAGCAAATCCCTTGGAGAGGAGTCAATTTGTTTTTATCCCGAACGAAGCCGTTCGATCGACGGGATCGGTCCGCTGAAATAATGTTCCGAAAGATCGGCCATTTCGTTGAGCCGCTTCTCGACTTCACGGCGGTATTCCTCCAGCGCTTCGCGCCGCGACTCTTTTGGAACGAGCATCGGCATATCCGACCAGATCGCCACCCGCGAGAAGGGGCAGACCAAGACCAGCTTGCACCAGCTCTTTTGAAAAAGATGTTGCCGCGCTCCCCACGATCGGATCTTGATAATCGGATAGCCGGTCTTGCGGGCGAGGAGAACGATCCCCGGCTTGGCGACCCGGCCCGGCGGACGCGGGCCGTCGCAGACGATGATTCCGACCGCTTTTTCTCGGATGATGAAGTCGGTCAGCAGGTCCAGCGCCTCCTTCCCTCCTTTCGAGCTGGAACCCCGAAGGACGGTGAAGCCGAACTTTTCGATCAGATACGTCGCAAGCGCGCCGTCTTTGCTTTGGCTGACGATGGTGGCGATCTTTCGTCGTTTGGCGAATGCGATCAGGTAATAGAAATTAAACAGCATGTCCTGATGCCACCAGGTCAACAGGACCGGACGGTCGTCGTTCAGACAGTCGAGAAGGGGCCCTTTCACTTCGACCCGGCAGCTCCAGCGGTAGAGCTGGACGAAGCACCAGGCAAAGAGATAAGCCAGCCGGAAGAGGATCTTTTCAAGAAACGATTTCGGCACAAAAACTCCCGATCTTGTTCGATGGATCGAGCCATTCTACAAGATCGAAGAGAAGAACTCAAAATAAATTGAAGATGCTCCGAAGCAAGCTTCGGAGCATCTTCGACCCGAGAGGAAGAAACCGCATTTGAATCGCGCGTCTTACCCCGCAGCAAGCGATGGGAATGTGCAGGATGCGAATCAAGCGCGAAGCGTCTCTGCTCACATCGTGAGCAAAGCGAACCATGCGACGCGCGATGCGTGTTCATGAAATGGGGCGTTGAGGAGTTCCACACCCCTCCCACGGGCAGGCCCTGACGCTGGATTTCGCATTCCCGGCTTACTCATTTCGAATTGCTCTCAGTCGCAGGCTGTTCCAGATTACAAGAAGGCTGCTGAGGATCATCGCCAGGGCGGCGAGGATCGGCTGAAGCAATCCCGCCATGGCGAGGCCGACCCCAATGACATTGTAGAAAAAGGCCCAGAAGAGATTTTGCTTCATGGTCCGGAAGGCTTGCCTTGAGAATCGGATCAGCCAGGCGATTTTTCGAAGGTCGGTCTGGACCAAGCCGACGTCGGCCGTCTCTTTGGCGATGTCGCTTCCCGATCCGATCGCGATGCCGACATCGGCCGCGGCGAGCGCCGCGGCATCGTTGATCCCATCCCCGACCATCGCAACGGCCGCTCCTTTTTTTTTCGTCCGGCGGATCTCTTCACATTTCTCGTGCGGAAGCCGCTCGGCGTGGACGGCGCATCCCGGCAACTGCCTCCCGATCTCTTCAGCCGCCCCGGGTTGATCCCCGCTCAACAGGTGCAGAGAAAGACCTTGCCGTTGAAGAAGGGAGACGGCTTCCCTCGACTCCGCTCGGAGCCGGTCGGCAAAAACAAAACAGCCTTGAACCGCTCCCTCCCATCCGCAAAAGACCAAGCTTTTCCCCTCCGAGGCCGCGCGCGCGCTCTGCGCCTTCAGAAGCGGATCGAATACCAGGCCGTTCTCCTCCATCCAGCGCCGGCTTCCGATCCAGACCCATTTTGCGTCGCCGTCGCGTTGCACCCGGCCGGCCGCGCCGAGACCGGGACAATTCCTGAATTCCACGACCCGGCAGAGCGAAACCCTCTGCTGAATCCCCGCTGCAACGAGGGATCTGGCCAAAGCATGCTCCGAGAGCTGCGCCAGCGAAGCGCCGACGGTCAGAAGCGGCGCCGGACCGACCGTCCCCCGCCGGGGAAGGAGAATCGAGCAGAGGAGCGGTTTTCCCTCGGTCAGGGTTCCGGTTTTGTCGAAGAAAATCGAGGTCACCTTCGGGAGAACTTCAAAGACCCTGCTCGACCGGATCAAGATTCCCTCCCGGGCCGCCCGGCCGATCCCGACGGAAATCACCATCGGCGTCGCCAGTCCCAGGGCGCAGGGACAGGCGACGAGAAGCACGGCGAGCGCATTGAAAAGGGCCGCCGGTCCCCCCGCCCGCCGCCACCAGAAGAGGGCGGTCCCCGCCGCGCAGAGGAGAACCCACGGAACGAAAACCGATGAGACACGATCGGCCAGTTGCGCCATCTCCCCTCGCGCCTGCTGCGCCTTTTCCATCAACGAAATCATTTGTCGAAAAAGCGAATCGGCCAGCGGGGCGACCGCTCGAATCTTGAGAGGAGCCTCTCCATTCACCGTGGCGGCATAGACCCGGTCTCCGGCCCTCTTTTCGACCGGGCGGGCCTCACCGGTGAGCATCGACTCATCGACCGAGATCGCTTCCAACGACGCTCCCTCGATCACCTCGCCATCGACGGGAATCTGCTCTCCGGGACGAACCCGGATCAGCTCCCCTCTTTCCACCGCTTCCGCCGGCTTTCGAATTTCCATCTCGCCGACCAGAACCGCCGCCGTCAACGGCGTCATCGAAAGGAGACGCCGGATGCCGTCGGCGGCCTGGGCGCGGGCCGTCGCTTCGAGAAATCGGCCGAGGGTCACCAGAACCAGAATCATCGTCCCGGTATCAAAATAAACCCCCTCCCGTCCGGCCAGCCAAGCGAAGGTGGAATAGAAATAGGCCGCACCGGCGCCCAAGGCGATCAGGGTGTCCATTCCGAAGGAAAGAGCCCGGCTCTCCTGGAGGAGCCCCCTGAAAAAGGGGGCCCCGAGGAGAAACAGCAGCGGCGTTGCGAGGAGAAAAAGAAGGAGATGGAACGAGGGAATCACTTCCCGGGGGATGGCCTTCGCATAGAGAAGAAGGCTGAAGGTCATGATGTTCATCGAGAGGAGCGCCCCGAGCGCCAGCCGAGCGAGAAGAAAAGCCGCTTCCCCCCCCTCCCCCTGCTCACCGACAATCCGATAAGCAAGCCGGCAGCCGTAACAACAAAAGAGATCCGGCCCCGCCCGGTCGGAGCGGATCGGCAGCCGGCAATGCCGGCAACAGAGCCGTCGCTTCATCGAAAACCCATCCGATGTCCCTCCTGCATCGGTGTGAATCCACGCAGCAGCGTGATGACCCCCAAGATCAGGAGCAAGAGGGTCCCGGCCGAGATGAATCGCGCCCGAACCGCCGGGGAGAAACGATCGAGCAGTTTGGCCGAAAAGAGAAGCGCCGGGACGGTCCCCAATCCGAAGCTGGTCATGGTCAGAACCCCGGCTGAAACCGATCCGGTGCTCGCCGCCTTTGCGGCGAAGGCATAGACCAGAGAACAGGGCAGAAGACCATGAAAGATCCCAAAACAGAGGGAGACAATCCACCCCTCTCTCCCCCTCAACCACCCGAAGAGCGAGACAAAGATCGTTTCCAGGAACGGGATCGCCTTCGCCGGCGAGAAGAAAAGCGCCATCAACGAAATCCAGATGATCGCGATCCCGGCGATCACCGACAACAACCGTTGCGCCCCAAGCAGCAGGGTCCCAAATGCGCCGAACAGCGCGCCGACGGAAAGGTAGGTCCCGATCCGTCCGCCATGGTAGAGAACGAGGTAAGCCGCCCGTTTGCGAGAGGAGCCGATCCAGACGCTGTGCATCCCGGCAATGCCGCCGCACATCC
>JAHFEM010000206.1 GCA_023248505.1 Nitrospirota bacterium | reverse complement strand
CGGCGTGGCGCGCCTGGCGGAGAAGGGAGAGCGGGACGAATCGGCGGAAGCCGAGGCCGACGCGTGAAATGGAAACGCAAAGTCTTTTCGTGGGGAGGGGTCGTTCTGGCCGCCCTCTTCATAACCGTCTGGAGCGTCTGGTCTAGCGCGGAGCGGGTCCCCAAGCGGTATCTGGAATCCGCCGAGCAGAAATGGCGAACCGATGATTATCTCGGCGCGGTCCGGGAATATGAGAAGATCGCGGAGGAATACCCTCGAAGCAAGTTCGTTCCGGAAGCCATCTTCTGGGGCGGCGTCCTCTATTACCTCTATTTAGACGATCCGCAGAAGGCGGTCGATTCCTTTCAAAAGACCATTCGCCTGACCTCAACCACCCCGAAGAATACCCATGCCCTTTCGGCCCGGCGCTATCTTGCCGAAGTCTACGAAAAGAAATATGGCAAGCTCCGGGAGGCGATCTCCGAATATGAAAAGATCATGGAGCTGAGCGCCGACCCCGATCAGGCTTTGGAAAGCCAGTACAAGATCGGCGAGCTCTACCTCGCCCAGGGAAATACCGAGCAGGCCCGCACCGAATGGGATCTTCTGGTCAAGCGTGATCCGAAGAGCCACTGGGCGCCGGCCGCCCTCTATCGCCAAGGAAGCAGCTACTTTATTGAGGGAAAGTGTAAAGAGGCGGTCGGATTTTATCGGCGTCTCACCGCCGATTATCCCGAGAGCGATATGGGCCCCTTTGCAACGTTCCGCACGGCGAACTGCCTGGAGGAGGGAAATCAGGCGGAGGAGGCCCTCAAGCTCTATCGGCAGCTGGAAGGGCACTATCCAAATAAGGAGCTTCTCGAGTCGAAGATCAAGCAGCTTGAAAAAGGAGCGCCGAAAAATGCGGAAGTAAAAGCGGAGGAGCCGGTCAGCGCGACGCCCGATCCGGCAACTTCCCCTGCGCCGGATCACTGACGGACCCTCGCCCTGATAAGAAGTGCCGTTGGAGCGCCCGGCGGACCACTTCCTTTAAATCCGCATCCGAGATCGACGAGAGCTGCTGCTCGATGAAGGCCGCCTCTTCCGCAGTGCACGCTCCCTCCGGCTGAGCGGTTTCCTCGGGCGATTCGAGCGGTGGAGGGAGCTGACCGGTTCGAAGGGAGAGCTTCCGGATCGGCGCGCTCTCTAAAAGCCGGTTGCATTTCTCGATGATCTCTTTCTTTAAAAAAGAGAGCTGATGCATCCAGACGGCGCTGTCGACCAGCAGATAAAGTGTGTCAAAGCGAATTTCCGCGGGATAAGTATGGGAGGCGATCTGGGGGCCGACAATCTCTCTCCAGTGTATTTGCAATACTGCGGAGGCGATCCCCTTCTCCAGCCCAAGATCTTTCACGATTCCTTTGAGGATCGGGGAGATCAATGTTGGGGAAAATCGCTTCGACATGGGATCGATGTTATAATAGCGCCCAGGTCAAGTCAATGTGAAAGAGGCTCATTCGAGCAGAATATCATGGCGGTCGAGAAAGAGAACGATTCAGTCGTCGTCAATAACCGGAAGGCGTTCCACGATTATTTTATCGAGGAAACGTTCGAGGCGGGGCTTGCCCTCTTCGGGACGGAGGTCAAATCGCTCCGGGAGGGGCGGATCAATCTTAAAGATAGTTACGCGATGGTTGAAAATGGAGAGGTCTTCCTTTATAATTGTCATATCAGTCCCTACAGCCACGGCAACCTCTCCAACCACGATCCGACGCGGAGGCGGAAGCTCCTTCTTCGGAAGGGGGAGATCCAGCGGCTCTTCGGGAAGGTCCAGCAGAAGGGCTTCACCCTGGTGCCGTTGAAAATCTACTTCAAGCGCGGCTGGGCGAAGGTGGAATTGGGGCTGGCGCTGGGAAAGAAGCTTTACGATAAGCGCGAGACCGAATCAAAGAAATCGGCCCAGCGCGAGATCGAGAAGGGCTTAAGGGGCAAGGGACGTTAATCGTTATTCGTTAAACGTTAAACGTGAAAACCAAAAGAGGACGATTTCGGCTTTTACGATTAACGAATCACGTTTAACGAATAAAGATGTTTCACGAAAGGGGGCGATCGGATTCGACGGGGGTAAGAGGTTAAAGAACGCATGCCGAGGTCCCATTGGGCTCGTTAAACAAATGGGAAAAACATAATTGCTAATGAACAATTAGCTCTCGCTGCCTAAACGCAGTGACATCGACTTTCCGTCGCCTGTGCGGGGGGAAGATGCCAGATAGCAGGCTGGCCTGGCTCTTTGTCTCAGGGAGTTGGGTGAGATTTTTGAGGCTAGCGGAAGATTCAACCTGTCTCTGAGTGGGATCCGACGCGAATTTCCAAACCAGAGTCTAAGCATGTAGTGTTCTTTTTCTGAATATCTTCGGACGCGGGTTCAATTCCCGCCGCCTCCACCAAATTGAAGGGTCTCCATTGTTAGGGGGTCATCGAATCGACTTTGATTAAAGTCAAAGGGTTCGACAGACCCCCTTATCATTTAATAAACGGAACTAAATGCCACGAAAGTGTTTCGTCCCTGTCGAGAGTTGGGAATTCGCATCTCCAGAACTCCTTTTATCCGGTAAACACACGGACATCGGTCTATTAGCTGAAGCGCTGGTTCTCTTTGACGACATCGTACTGAACATACAATCCGCTCAAAATTTAGCAGATATTCTGCGGAGCTTTAAAGGCTGTTTCGGAGATGTTCAACCCTTTTTGGAACTCGTTGGCTTGGGAGTAATCAAAGTCCATTACTTTGATTTCATATCCGCTCCTATCGAGGACGACGGGGTTTATTCCTATTGGAACATACAAGATGAAACGGCAAAAGAATCTCATTTAAGATCTTTTCAACAAAAGATTTTGTACAGGCCGCCGATTCAGAAAGTATTGCCAAAAGCTCGACATAGAGTGAAGCTTTACAACATCATGGCCGAATCTGCTCTTATCGATGGCGCCGACGAATATGAGGTTGCTGTCGATGCAGCAAGAAATGCTATCAATTCCCATGAAGACCTTCAGCGTTTACTACGTGACTTTGTTTTGTCGCTCCCATCAAAATACAGAAGCCTATTCCCTCCAGAAATTACAGTTGGAGCAGAAAAAATGCCCAACGGGTTAATTCGCCACCGCTTCAACATCAACTTTCAGGCGATTAAGCCTCATCTTGAAAACATGAATTTTGGAATTCACATCCCCGGCACAGGGGTCATTCAGACCCATCGAATTATTTACGCAAGCCGACTTCACAATTATGATGTCTATCTACCTAATCCAATTGGCTCATCGGTTATGGCGAAGCTCAACTCCCTAGAAGACAAAGAGAAAAAATTTAAACAAACCATCGTTGAATTGCAGGACAATGCGAATTTTCCAGATATTCGGACGGCCTTTAACCTCGGGGAATTTTCTTGGAAGGATATTTTAGATATCCGTAAACGGGCGGAGCGATTCAGAAAATGGTTTATGGTCGACGGAGGTAAACCGGAGGTTGCGATAAGGACCTACAGCGAAGAATTCAAGGCCAGCACCGGCTTAAAGAATTATCGTGAGAAGGCATTTGCGATTGCATCAATTATTGGAACCGTGACAGGAGCGGCTACCGAAAAAATGCTCACTGGAAGTACATCTTTAGTTGGTCCTGCAGCGGGTGCATTTATTAGCACAGCGCTTGGCCCTTCACTGGGTACACTTATTAGTAATGCCGTTCCACTTGCAAAAGATTTATTCAAGGCATCCGAAGAAGAGAATTGGCACCCCCGCTTCTTTGGAACTTGGTTAAACGTTGAACTTAAAAAACGGAAAACCTCAGAATAATCCGCTCCCTGGAAGAACCTCGGTTCTGAACACAGCCTTCCCCACCCAAGAGTGAGTTCGCTCACAGCGAACACATATCACGGATGTTAAGAAATGGAGGATGATTGGTCCTCCCCGCCTTTAACCCGAGTGCCCAAGGGTCCGACGGTTGCTCAGATTACATCTGGAAAATGATAGAGTGGGGACTTATCAAGACGGATTCAAAATTCAGCAATACTCGTTTTCGATCGAGGCCGCCGGCATATCCGGTGAGCGCGCCGTCCCGGCCGACGACGCGATGACACGGGACAATCAGCGAAATCGGATTTCGTCCCGTTGCGGCTCCGACGGCACGCATGCTCGATGGGGCACCGATCCTCTCAGCCAACGCCGAGTAACTGAGAGTTGTGCCGAACGGAATCGCCGCAATCGCTTGCCAGACGCGGAGTTGAAAAGGAGTCCCTTCGAACCGGATGGGAACATCAAACGTTTGCAGTCTCCCCGATGTGTATGCGGCGATCTGAGCCTCCACGTCGCGAAACAGGGCGAGTCCTGGGTCACGTCTCCAAAGGGCCGTTGTCTCCGGGGCGTACTTCTGGCCAATAAAATAGAAGCCGGTGAGTGCAGCGCCGTCCGAGACCAGCAGGATCGGTCCCAGCGGCGTATCGACATCGGTATAGATGTTCACCTTCAATTTCCTGCCTCGATGCACGTGACTCCATCGGGACCGACGATCGCTCCGTGGCGGGTGCCCGGGGGGAGGGTGAGGCGGTCCCCTGGACGGAGCGCGACATCTTGTTCAAGATCAGGAAGCGAAAAGATGATGCTCCCCTTTACGCAGAAGAGGGTCTTCTGATAATTGTGCGTGTGGACGGAGTAGACCTCGCCCGGTCCGTTCGACCATCGGGTGGAGGTAAGATCGCGGCTGGCAAAGAAGGCGACGATCTCCGATTCCGGCAGCGGGTGCTTGTGCGGCCAACGAAGAACCTCGATTCCCTGAGGGAGGGCTTCATGATAAGAAGGATGAGACATCATCAACCTCGCAACGTTGTGGAGAAGATGACTATAATGATTTTGAAGGGCCATGTCAAAAACCGCCGCGGTGACACTTTCAGCCGTGCGATTTCTCCGTTTGACACTTCCCGCCCCTTCTCTGTAGAATGATTTCATGCAAACCTTCCGGCACGGTAATCTCTTCTCGTTGAGCGTGGCTCTCCTACTCCTCTCCTTTGGATGCGCCGGGCCGACCCATTCCAAGGTGCAATCGAAGTCGGCGTCGAAT
>JAHFEM010000006.1 GCA_023248505.1 Nitrospirota bacterium | reverse complement strand
CCGGCGTGCCGTCCGCCTGAAGCGGACTGTCGTCGGTAAAGTCGTTCGGCGTGCCGTTTGTATCGTAGGCTTGCAGACCCCATTAGCCGGTGGTGACCGGCGTCGGCGTGGCGCTCTCATCCACATCCGGGGTATTGGGGTCATCGGTGAGATACAGCAACGTCAGGAAGTTTGCGCCGGCGCTTGTTACGAAGGAGTAGCGCACTTCCTGCCTCCAGGGGGAACGGAGATAAGCGGTCCCTGAAGGGAGCATCGATGCGGCGTTGATCGGGTTGGCGGCGCTCTGCAGCTCGATCATCACATCATAGACGCTGGCGGCCATCGTGCTGTTGTCTTTACGGCGCACGATGAAGTTGGCCCCATGGCTGTTGATGTAGTACTCACGCCCCGGATCCGGGGTAAAGGCCACATCTCCGGAACCGAACGTCGGCGTCCAAGTGCTCTCATCGAAGCCGGTCAACTCTTTTTGCACCCAGCCTGTCGTGGTGGTCGGCCCGCTGAATTCTCCGGTGTAGGAGATATAGATGGAGCCGCCGATATCGACAAAGAGATCGGCGCCGATGGTTTCAGCAAGCTTCACGGCGGGGCTGATCGGTGTGAAGCCTCCCGGGGTGCCGGGCTGGGGGGGTTGTGCCTCATAGAACCCTGAGCCGTTGTAACCGCTCAGACCCGGGTCGGCGTTGAGATAAACATAATTCTTTTGACTTTGGGTGTTGTTATCCCAATGACCGATGTTGACGAACTTGCGGTCGTTTTCGCTCACCACCAGCGCGTCGAAATCAGCGAAAGTAGCGAATGAGCCGCTGGTGCAGAATGGAGGGTTTTGACCGAAGTCGATCCATCCTTCGCAGGACTGCCACGTCGATCCATCATGGAGCAGGTTATAGTGTTTGTTGATCCACGTCTCGACGGCGATCCCTTGGATGTCGCTAAGGGTGCCCGGCACCAGCGTTCGCTTGGTGAAGGTCCCATTAAACTGTTCTGCGACGGTGTAGGTCTCCGCGGTCTCCTGATTGTTCCGGTCTTGACGTTTGACGGTGGTTCCGGCTGGAACCGCTCCGTTGCCGGCCCAGAGCTGATGGCGGCCTTGCCAAGCGCCGTAGTAGGCGAACTGGCGGTGCCCCTCGGTGTCGGTGAACTCCACCGGGAAGCCGAACGACTTGGTCTTCATGACATCCTGTCCGGTTGCGCTGTCGAACATTCCATATCGGTGGGTCATCTCGGTGATGGACGTCCGGTCTTTATACTGGACGGCATCCGCCGCTTTTTGGATGGCGAGATGGGTCGTGTCGTAGGCGTATTTCGCTTCCACCGAGTCCGGCGTACAATCGGGCTGAGTGCAGCTCTCAAAGTCGGGGAACATCACCTTCCCGAAGCCGTCTGTCTCCGACCGGTTCATGACCGCCTTCATTTGATGATTACCGCCTCCTGGCCCGTCCGAGCTGTTTTCATTAATTTTGATGACTGCACGGCCGTTTGCATCGATCTCGGCAGATGCGGCGAAGAACTGTGACGCTGTGTCGTCGAACTTGACGTTCAACGTCCAGACGCCGTAGTCGCTGTAGGAGCCGTCCTCGCGCTGTGTCGCCGACTGATAAATTTTGAATTCACCCTTGAGCAAACGGGTGACTCCTCCATCTCCCTCCTCGATCCAAAGCCGGACGCGATTGACATCCTTGCCATCTTCTTCAATCATCGCCGAATCAACCACCCACGGCTCGAGCGATTTCGTCTCGATGCCGTTCTTCTCATCCTGGAAGGCAACCATCGCTTTATATGGACCTTGATTGACGTTGGCTTCGTCGGCGTAGTTCGTCTGGGCCAGTGCCGAGAGAACCTGTTCGATGATGTCGAACTGCTCCAGCGTGTGCTCGTTCACGAACTTCACCGTCTGTGCCTTGCTGTAATCGGTGGTGGGGTCGGTCGCCGCCCGTTTTAATGCGGAGAGTTTCGATTTGAGGCCCGGTTTGGTCACGCCTCCGACGGTTCCCGAGAGGTTCGTCGGCACCGCCGAGATTTCGGTCGGCACCTCGAAACCGGCCGACTGAAGACCGCCTCCCCCTCCGCTTGAACTTCCACCGCCGCCGCCCCCACCGCACGCCGTCAGGCCAAGGCTCAATATCAATGAAGCCGAAGCCACTGCAAGTAGCCTTTTCATGTTTTTCTGCCTCCTGTTTGTATTTATCATTTGTTTTTCGGATGATCCGGGAAATAAAAAAGCCCACTTCGAATTGAGAAATGGGCTGCGCATATAAATAAGGATAGAGGACGCTTATTTATCCAGGGCAGCCCAACCGGCATGCCGGCGATTTCGATCGCCCGGCGAAGCCTTGAAGCTTTGCGCCCCAGCCTTTCGGCTGGTTTGCCTTTATCATGGAGCTAGACTTTGTTCGTGGTAAAAGATACCAAAAAATGATATTTTGTCAAGGAAGGAAAAGAGGTAAAAGACCCCTTTGACAAACGTTGTGCGATCCCGTAATCTCAACGGATGCAGAAGCGGTCTAGGGCCTCTTTCCTCTTTCTGGTTTTTCTTTTCTATGCGGTCTTCGGCTGCACGCCGGCCCAGATCCTCACCAAGCCGGAATGGCGGCTCCAGGGGATTCGGATCGACCGGATCGATCTCTCAGGCGCTTCCCTCGGTCTGAGCGTCCAATTGACCAATCCAAACTCGGTCGGCCTGACCATCCAGCATCTCTCGTACCAGCTCTATCTGCATGAAGTAGAAATTGCAGCGGGGGAGCGGAAGACCCCCTTCGAGCTTCCGAGGCACGCTTCGGTCGACATCGTCCTTCCGGTGGAAGTGCGTCTGAAGCAGGCGCGTGAGCTGGCGCCGTTCTTGAAGAATGCGCCGGAGGAGATCGATTATCGAATAGAAGGGGAGGTCACCTTGCAGGCCATGGGGATGGAAAAGCGTTTCTCGCTCCACCATGCCGGAAAGAAGTAGTCCGACCGGACGTTCACTCTTTTCGGGCCGGTTTGGGGGGAGTGGAAATTTCTTTGAGCAGTTGTTCTCCGTAGCGGCGGATCTGCCATTCCCGAAGGGAAGAGACCTCCCGGAGCGCCTCGACCGATTTTGGCGTCCGTTTGGCAATCTCGCTCAACACGCCGCTGGTGACGACCATGGCCGGTTCGATCCCCTCTTTGTCCGCCTGTTTGTTCCGCCACTCCTTCAAGCGCGTCAACAGTCGTTCCTGATCCGGGGTGAGCGGGGCCGTGCCGTTCCGCTCGGTCTTGGGAAGCGGATCGGTCGTCGTCAACCCCTTCGAGACGGCATTCAACCAGAGGGCCGGATTTCGAAAGACCGGCGCAGTTTCTCTCGGAAAGAGACGTTTTAGATCTTCCTCCGAACGGGGGGATTCTTTGGCCATCTTGAGAAGATCTTCGTTGGAGATGACTTTAAACGGCGGGCGGTTTTTCTTTTTCGCCAACTGGTCGCGCACCACGGCGAGCTCCCGCAAAACTTTCTGAGCCGAGGGGGGGAGGGCGCGCGCTCCCTTAATGCGAAGATAGTCGTTGGGTTCAAACGATTTTCCGCTCCAGGTAATTGCTTCCAAAAACCGGCACTCCTCCGCCATTTGATCCATCCGCCCCTTTTCTTCGAGCTCTTTTTTCAGCAGCTCGTAGAGCGAGACCAAGTAGGCGGTATCGTGAGAGGCGTAGTCCAATTGATCCTTCGGCAGGGGACGGGTCGACCAGTTCGACTTTTGATGGGTCTTCGAGAGGGTCAACTGGAAATAGCGGACGATCAGATTCTGAAGCGAAAACTCCCGAATCCCGAGCGCGCGCGCGGCCAAGGCGGTATCGAAGATCGGCCCGATGTTGAAGCCGAAGTCGCGTTTAAGCGACACCAAATCGTAATCGGCCCCGTGAAAGATCTTTAAAATCGACCGCGCTTCCAAAAGGGTGCCCAGCGGCTGAACGGTCTCCAAGAGGAGCGGGTCGAAAATGAAGTTTCGCGCGGCGCCCGAGATCTGGATCAGGCTGACCTTCTCCTGATAGCTGTAGAGCGAGTCTCCCTCGGTATCGACTCCGATGACGCTCGCGCTGCGCAAGTGATTGATCGCATCATGAAGCGCTTCCGATGTGGTGATGTATTCGTAACTATCCATTTCAATCCGAATAAGACTAAGGAGGCCGGGTTAAACCTCCTTTAACAATTTCCGGAGCGCTTCCTGAAAATCGAGCCGTTCAAAGAAGCCTTCGCTAAAGTGATGCAACACCAACTCTCCCTTCTTGTTTAAGAGAAAGAGGGTCGGTGTATACTGTGCGCCAAGACGGGTTGCCACCCGATCGCCCGGATCGTAGAGGACGGGGAAGTTGAAGACGTTCGGATGCGACGTCACATAGCCGCGGATGTTGGCTTCCGAATCTTTAAACCCGATGGCGATGATCTGAAACGGTTTCCCTTTCGTCTTCTCTTTCAGGTCGTGAACCTTCGGCAGCTCGTGCTGGCAGGTGCCGCACCAGGAAGCCCAAAAGACGAGCAGCGTCGGCTTATCGAGCAGGTCTTTATCCGTGTATTTTTTCCCGTCGAGGGAGAGAAGCTCGAACGCCGGGATTTTGGGTCCCCCTGCGCTCGCGTTGATTCCTCCCCCTACGATGAGACCGATCAGGAAAACCATCACAAAGGAAAATCGTCTTTTCATCTCTCTTCCCTCCTCACGGAAGCGCTACTCGCGGCGGAGCATGGTCGTCGATCGCTCGAACCGATTGGCGAGACGGGACGTCCCGCCGGCGGCAGAGGATGCTGCCCAACGTATCGATCGATCCCCGCGACCCGGTCGGCCGGTTTCGGGTGGGCCGCAAAGAGCGTGGCGATGCGCGATTTATCCCCCGTCCCGAGCCGGTCCGCCGCGTGTTCATCTTCTTTCGCAAGCCTCTTAAAGCGCGGATCGGCTGAGAAGTCGGTGACCTTTTCAAACAGCGCCGGATCAGCGCCGGGCGCTGTTGCGACGGCCGGGTCTTTCGCGATGATTTTATTCAAATGTCCCTGCGGATGACAGTCAAAGTGAAACCGCCATCCCTAGGAGCCGGCCGGAGGTCGCTTCCGCTTGAATCGGCCGATATCCGG
Organism: Nitrospirota bacterium; assembly: GCA_023248505.1. GTDB lineage: Bacteria > Nitrospirota > Nitrospiria > SBBL01 > Manganitrophaceae > Manganitrophus. Next base: position 10,075 of record JAHFEM010000006.1, on the reverse strand, counting down.
CCGGATCAATCCAGAATGTCCTCTTTTCACCCTCGAATGTCAACTCCAACAGGAGGGCCGGTTTCCCCCCGAGCGATTCGGCGCCAAGGAGGCGAGGCTTCTCTCCGGTCAGGAAAAAAGGGAACTCATACGCGATCTTCCCCTTCTTTTCTCCCAGCTTGGCATAAGGGGTGGCGCCGACCCGGCTCGCGAACCAGCGCTCCTTCCCATCCTCAATGAAGAGGGGACCCTTCTCCCCCCTTAAAGGAAGCCACTTCCACCCGCATCTTGGGGGTATTGCGCTGGTACTTGATCTTTAGTCTCGGGGTAGGTCCGCCTCCTCTTTGCGGCGCCATCGCCCGGGGGAGCGAGAGGGTCTCCACAACCACCCCTGCGGAGGACCAGATGGCTTTGCATCCCATTGTAGACCTCTATGGCTGTCGGCGCCACCCAGGCGGTGGAGGAAATGAAGAGGCACAGAATAAATGAAATCAGCAGCTTAGCCTATAGTGGCTTTGTCGTTCCTGCCAAGGCATCGATCTCAACCTCTTCGCTCTTTCCTTTGACCTTTACACTTCCAATCTTTCTTGTTTTTATCACAGCCTCCGCCCTTTCGCAAGTTGCCCGGCGGATCAAAATGCAGGTTCCAAACTCTTTATTCAGCCCTTCCAGACGGAGGCGAGGTTCACGTGATCTCCGATGACCGTGTATCCATTCGCCGCCGTTCCTCCGCCCAGCCGCCGGGTCCTAAGATCGTATGTCTTCAGCTCGATGCCTTGGAAAAAAGGAATGAAGGAGAGGAGGAACAGAAGAAGGGTCACTGAGAGGCCGCCGGCGAGGGCGAGGCGATTCTTCGATGCCGCGAGGGCGGCGATCAATGCCGCCTCCCGAGGAGACCCTGCGGCCGGAAGACCATCATGATGACCAGCGCGGCGCCGAAAATCAGCATTCGATAACTTGCCAGTTCTCGGAGAAGCTCCGGCAGAACGGTCAGGAGAAGGGCGCCGAGAATCGCGCCGGGGAGGCTTCCCATGCCGCCCAGCACCACCATCGAGAGGACCCGGACCGATTCGAGAAAGGTAAAACTCTCCGGTGAAACGAAGGTGTATTTGGCGGCGAAGAAGACCCCCGCCACGCCGGCGATCCCGGCCCCCAATGCGAAGGCAAGGACCTTCATCTGGGTGGTGTCGATTCCCATCGCCGAGGCGGCGAGCTCGTCTTCCCGGATGGCGATCCAGGCCCGGCCGATCTGAGAGCGGGTCAATCGATCAATGGCCGCCGCGATCAAAAAGAGCAGAACAAGGACGAGATAATAAAAGTGGATCGGTTGGTGAAGGGTGAACCCGAGCAAGACCGGCCGGCCGATGTTTAAGATCCCGTTCGGGCCGTTCGTCACGGCGTCCCAATTGTTGAAAACCAGATAGGCGATCTGGACGAAGCCGAGTGTCACGATCGCCAAATAGTCGCCCCGGAGCCGGAGGGTGATCACCCCCAGGATCACGCCGAACGCGGCGGCGATCGCCCCGCCGAGCGGAAGACCGAGCCAGAAAGAGAGGCCGATGCCGGTCGAGAGGAGAGCATAGACATAGGCGCCCACCCCGTAGAAGGCGGCATAGCCGAGATCGAGGAGGCCGGCGGAACCGACGGTGATGTTCAGCCCCGCGGCCAGAAGCGCATAGAGTCCCGCCAGGCTGAGAATGTCGATGTAGTAATTGTTCAGGAAAAGGGGAAGGATCAGGAAGAGGGCCGCTCCTCCAACGAGGCGCGCCGTCCGATTGATCTGCGCCAGCGAAGCGCCGATCTCCCGCGCCCGCCGATGCAGGCGTGCGATCGGCTCCTGAAATCGCTCGGTCGCGCTCCACTGGATCAGCAGGCGCCAGATCATTCCTCCGGCGGCCAGGGTGGCGGCCAACTTCCCGGCGCCGGTCCAGCCCATGAAGGGAAGGGCGAGCAGTCCCAGCCAGAGTCCGATCAACGCCGAATGGGTCAGCTTGGAGAGTGACAACCGAGTCTCCTTCTTTTTTTATGCGGGGCCGGTGCGGTGGAGGCGAAGGAAACGCCGCGCCCTCCTCGATGCCTCACACCTTGCTTGTCCGGACTTGGACCGGCCGGTTCTCCCATCAGGCTCTCTCCGGGACTTTTTCGCCGAGCAGGCCCGATGGACGGAAGATGAGGACGAGGATCAGGATCAAAAAAGCAAAGCCGTCTTTATATTCGCTGGAGATGTAGGCGGCGCCGAGACTTTCCACCAATCCCAGCAGCAGCCCGCCGACCATCGCGCCGGGGATGTTCCCGATCCCGCCGAGGACCGCGGCGGTAAAGGCCTTGATCCCGGCGACGTAGCCGATGGAGAAGTGGATCACGCCGTAGTACATCGCCACCATCCCCCCGGCGACGGCGGCCAAGATCGACCCGATGGCGAAGGTGGCCGCGATGACCTGATTGATCGGGATGCCGCAGAGCGAGGCCATTGTTTTATCTTGCGCGGTCGCCCGCATCGCCTTTCCCAGACGGGTCTTTCGGACGAAGAACTGCAGCGCCCCCATCAGGACGACCGATGCGAGGAGGATGAAGAGCTGGATCCCGCTGATCGGAATGCCCCCCTCCGTAATGAAGCCGGTCGGCAGGATGTGGGGAAAGACTTTGTCGGCCGAGCCTTGCGTCAGCATCACATAATTTTGGAGGAAGATCGACATGCCGATGGCCGAGATCAGCGGCGAGAGGCGATGAGCGTGCCGCAGCGGCCGGTAGGCGATCCGCTCCATCGTCATCCCATAGCCGGCGCAGGTCGCCGCCGAGAGGACGAAGACGAAGAAAAGGGAAAGAAAAAGATGCGACTCGGTCAGCCCGACCGCCGTAAAGAGGCCGAGATAAATGATCCCAAGGTAAGCGCCGATCATGTAGATCTCGCCGTGCGCAAAGTTGATCAGCTCCAAAATGCCGTAGACCATGGTGTAACCGAGCGCCACCAGCGCGTAAACCGCGCCGAGGGTGAGGCCGTTGATGAGTTGCTGCAGAAACATGCCGTTAAATCCTCTCCCTCGAAAGGGGCGGTGCGCTTTCGGTCACGGTCTTGTTGCAGGGCCGCCCGAAGGGGAGGGCCATCAGCTTTAAGAAAGTGCGCTCTTCCGGACGGGGATAATCGTTCAGCCCAATCACGAGCCGTTCCTGGGGCGCCGTCCGATAGGTCCCGATCGACCGATCCCAAAACGAAAAAATTGTCGAATAGTTTGAGTGGGTCTCCGCCTGAAGATCCGAGTGATGGACCCGATGCATGTCGGGGGTGACGAAAACCCAACGGATCGCCGACTAGAACGGGTCCGGAATTTTAAAATTGCTGTGCTGAAATTGCGCCGCTGCGAGCAGAGTCCCCTCGAAGATCATCACCGAGATCCACGCCGGTCCCCAGAGGGTCATCACCCCCAACCGGAGGAGAGTCGATAAACCAATCTCGCTCAGGTGGAATCGCGAAGCCGACGTGACATCCAGGTCGCGGTCGGTATGGTGGACGCGGTGAAGCCGCCAGAGGAGCGGCGCACGATGGTAGGCCATGTGCCATAGGTAGGTCACGAAGTCGAGAAAGAGCAGCGAGAGAACGATGTTCCAACCGAGCGAAACCGGAAAGAGATGGAGCAGCCCGATCCCGCGCGTTTCAAGAAGCCGGGCATAGGCGACGACCGCCCCGCCGAAGGCGATGCCGAGAATCGCCGCATTTCCCCCTGCGATCAACAGATTGACACCGTAGTGGCGAAGGATCGGATCGACCCGCTTCCGAAAGGGGAAGAGGTTCTCGATCGCCATGAAGAGGAACAGGCCGCCGAAGCTCGTCAGGCCGCGCAAGCCGGTGGGGGTGAAAAGGATATCCATCAGGGTGACGTTTTCCTGTCTGACAGGCGATATCCGTTCTTTACCATAAGCCGTTCCAAAATATCGTACTGCGTAAAGTTCCTTTGCATCCTGGCTTGCCTATCACTTTCCAGTCAATGTTTCTTTTGTCATGTTCATCATCGATAAAGGTGTTTCAGCGGTATGTAGCTGATGTATTTCAGTCAACGTAGGTAAGTAATTTAATTTTTTCAATTATCTTTTTCGCGATTTCCAGCGATTCAGTAATTTCCTCTTGGCGAAGTTCAGAATGAACTGTTGAGGGATAACGTTCTTCTACATAATACTCACTCATCTTCAGGCATGCCGGTCGAAACATTTCTAAAGTAGGTCCGTATACAACCGCATCATTGAGAAGTGAATCGAGTCGGTGAATTCTTCTTAACGACCATCCTTTGGAAAGGAGATAACCTTTGAGGAATTTTTCAATTGCTTGTTGAACACGCACGCGCGTCGCATCGGGTCGAAGATTCCCCGCTGCTTGCGGCGGGGAGCTTCAATGTTGAATCCTGCTCCCTCCAGATCTTCGAAACGGAGCAGATTTTCTGCCCGCTGAATCTCTTTCTCTCCGATTCGGAACCAATCCTTCGGGTAGAGAGATTCTTTACGCGGCATAAAGGAGTTCACCTCTCGTCGAAATTTCTTCAATGAATTGATCCCCGATTTCTTGACGGGTTTTGATTTCTTCGGGAGTCAAGACGATGGATTCGATAGGGATCCGGAGCTTTGGGTCCGAAACGATCTTGGAGACGGCGACCCTTCGATCAATCGGCCGCTCTGTTGTCTTCTTGATGATCAAGAGATCGATGTCGCTGTCCCGGTTCGGAGTGCCGTGGGCGTAGGAGCCGAAGAGGATGATTTTCTCAGGCCGATACTCCGTTACAATTTTTCCGATAACTTCATTGATCAATTTTCGGAAACCTGTATCGTTGACCACAGCCTATTCCTTCGGCTTCCAGAACTCCTCGAACTTCCCGTTTTGGGTGATCCAGACGATGTAGGGCGATTTTTTAACATCTCCCTTCGCGTCGAATTCGATGTGGCCGAGGGCGCCGTCGTACTTGACGTTCCGCACGATCTCCGCCACCCGCTTCCCGTCTTTGAGCTTGCCTTCCTTCTCGGCCTCTGCGAGAGAGGTGAGGAGGATGTTGGCGGAATCGTAGGAATAGATCGCATAGGGGGCCAGCTCGTTTCCGTATTTGGCCTTGTACTTCTCCAGAAAACCTTTTGCCTGGGGCATCTTCTCCGGGTCGGCGGTGAAGGTGAGATAGGTTCCTTCGGCCGCCGCTCCCGCGATCTCGATGAATTTCGGATCGATCACCCCGTCGCCGCTCAGCATCGGGGCGGTGAGGCCGACCTCCTTCGCCTGCTTGGCGAGCTGTCCTCCCTCGGGGAAGACCCCGCCGAAGAAGAAGAGCTCGGGCTTGTTTCCTTTGAGCGAGGTGAGAATGCCTCGGAAATCTTTATCTCCCTGCGTGATCCCATCGAATGAGACAACCGTGACCTCCGGGTAGGCCGCGAGACTCTTTCGGAACTCCTCGGCCAATCCTTGGCCGTAAGTTGTTTTGTCGTGGAGGATGGCGACCCGTTTTAGCTTGAGCTGTTTTCCAACCAAATCGGCCGCGACCTTTCCCTGCTGATCATCCCGGCCGCAGACGCGGAAGACGTTCCAGAATCCCTGGTCGGTCAATCGCGGATTGGTCGAGGCGGGGGTGATCATGGGGACGCCGGCGCCGTTGTAGACGGCCGAGGCCGGGATCGAGGCGCTCGAATTGAAATGACCGACCACCCCGACGATACCGGAGTTCACCAGCTTGTTTGCCACCGAAACGGCCTGCTTCGGGTCGTGCTGATCGTCGCCGACCGAAAGAAGGATCTTCTTTCCGTTGATCCCGCCGCGCGCATTCCACTCCTCGACCGCCAAGCGGGTGCCCCGCTCGACGTCTCCTCCGAGCTTGCTCTGATCGCCGGTCATCGGGCCGGCGACGCCGATGACGATCTCGGAAGCCCCCGGGTTCCCTTTCCGGCAGCCGGCGAACAGGCTCGCCAGAAGGGCGATTAAAAGAAAAGGTGTTCGAACCATTTAAAAACTCCCCCTTCACATGATTGCGTCGGCTCGGTCCCCTCGATGAACGCCTCTTCTTTCCCATCCCGGCAGACGTTCCCGTTTTCATTCACCCGCTTGAAGACGATCCCGGCGGGCGGGGTGAAGTCGGTCGGCGGCGTCGCGGCGAGCGCTTCCTTCATAAAGCCGGTCCAGATCGGCAGCGCCGCCTGCGCTCCCGTCAGTTCCACCGGATCGTTCTGATCGAACCCGACCCAGACGACGGTCACCAGCTCCGGCGTATACCCGGCAAACCAGGCGTCGCGTTCATCGCTGGTGGTTCCGGTCTTCCCGGCGGCCGGACGATCGAAGCCGAGCTTTCGGACCCCCTGACCGGTTCCCGATTCGATCACCCCCCTCATCAGATGGGTGACCAGAAAGGCCGCCTGCGGCGAGATCACCTCGGTCGGCGGGATCTCGTCCGAATCGGGTGAATCAAGGCGGAGGTTGGCCGGATCAATCACCCCTTGCACAAAGAGCGGCTCCCGCTTGAATCCCTGATTGGCCAGCGTCGCATAAGCGACCGCGATCTCCAGCGGGGAGACCTCCGAGGTTCCCAGCGCCAGGGAAGGAAGGTCCTTCAAGGGGCTGGTCACCCCCAACGCACGGGCGGTGGTGATGATCTTCTCGATGCCGACCTCCTGCGAGAGCCGAACGGTCGCGGCATTGAGCGATCGCTCAAGGGCCGCGCGCAGCGTCACCGGCCCGAGATAGGTCCGATCGTAATTTTGCGGCGACCAGTCGCGGCCCCCGGCCTGCAGAGTAATCGGGGCGTCTTCAATTTGGCTGATCGGCGTATAAGGCTCTTTCCCGTTTGCGGCTTGATCGAAGGCGGCGAGATAAACAAACGGCTTGAAGAGCGATCCCGGCTGGCGGCGCGCTTGAACCACTCGATTAAATTGGCTGGTGCCGTAGCTGCGGCCCCCGACGAGGGCCCGGATTTCGCCGCTCCGCGGATCGATCGCCACCAGCGCCCCTTGGAGCTGGCGTTCCGGTTCGGCCCGCTTCAGGTGAGGATATTGCCGCTCCAACATCTGGAGTCCGTCGCGGAGCTTCTCCTCGGCGATCCGCTGCAGCTCGACATCGAGCGAGGTGAAGATCCGAAGCCCTCCCGAGTTGAGGAGATCGCCGGGATAGGCCGCCGCCAGGCGCTGGCGGATCTCATCCACAAAATAAGGGGCGGCATTCAGCCGCTCTCTGACCTTGCGGCCGGACACGGTTTCGGCGCGGGCCTGAACATATTGGCGGAGGGTAATTTTCTGCTCGGAGAAGAGCCTTTCCAGGACGAGGTTGCGGCGCAGGATCGCCTTTTTAAGATTTTTCTGTGGAGAGAGGGTATTCGGAGAGCGGATAATGCCGGCCAGCAGCGCCGATTCGCCCATTGTCATCTCGTTCGGCGGCTTCCCAAAGTAAAACCACGATCCTTGTCCGATCCCGTAAATCCCCATGATTCCATTTTGTCCCAGGTAGATTTCATTGAGGTAGGTTTCCAGGATCTCCTCCTTCGTGTAATGACGTTCGAGGAGGAGCGACATGATCGCCTCATTGACCTTTCGGTTCAACGTCCGATCGCTGTCGAGATAGAAATTCTTCACCAACTGCTGCGTGAGGGTGCTTCCCCCCTGGACGATTCCGCCGGCGCGGAGATTGGCCCAGGCGGCGCGCAGGATTCCGCGCGGATCGATTCCGCCGTGCTCATAGAAACGGCGATCTTCCATCGCCATAATGGCATCGATGAGAATCGGCGGGGCTTCCGACAAACGGATCAAGCTCCGCTCCTCCCAGGTCCCTTCGTAAAATCCGCCGATCACCTCCGGCTCAATCGGGAGCCGCTCCAGATCTTCCGCCAGCGAGAGGTCAACGATCCGATCGATCTGTTTCCCCGAGGAGAAAGAAAGGCTGACGGGAATCCCCTGCTGGAGGCGGTCGGGGTAGGCAAAATCGCGGAGGTGGATCTCCAAACCGGTTGCAGTGAGATAGTATTCTCCCGGTTTTCGGACCGGCCGCTTCACCGGATTATAGTTCAACCGTTTCAGGCGGGAGATCAGTCCGCTCTTCTCGATGTCGATCCCTTGCGAGAGGACAAACGGGGCGGAGTAGATCTTGGAGGGGAGTTTCCACCGCTGGCCCTCGAATTTCTTGATGACCTGATAATCAAGGTAGCCGATATAGGTGGCGGAGAAAAAAACAACCAGGAGGGAGAGCGCCAGGAAAATACGGAGACGTCGGTTTTTTCGCTTCTTCTTCATTTGAACGGTTATATCATTTTCCCCTTGAATATTCAATGTAAAAGGGTCCTTGCCGTTGACAGCAGCCGTCGATCGTGTTAATCGTCAAGCGAGAAAAGCCGAGATACCTCAGATGCAGAACGACGCCATTTTAATCCTCTTCGCCAAAGCCCCCGATCCGGGATCGGTCAAGACCCGCCTTCGGCCGATGCTCAGCCCGGAAGAGCGGGCCCGGCTGCAGGCGGCATTGATCCTCGATACCCTTTCTCTGAGCGATCCTCTCCCGGTTCGACGGGCCTTGGCCGCAACCCCGGTGGATCATCCTTTCCTGGTCCAGTGCAGCCGGGAGCGGTCGATTCCTTTGATTGCGCAAGAGGGGGAGAGCCTGGGGGACCGGATGAGAACTGCCTTTGAATGGGGGTTTGGTCAAGGATTTCAAAAAGTGGTCCTCATCGGATGCGATGCTCCGACGCTGCCGGTCGATTTTATCCGGCAGGCGTTTGATCTCCTCGACCGCTCCCCGCGGGTGGTGGGGCCCAGTCTGGACGGCGGCTATTATTTGATCGGCGCGCGGCCGCCGCTGGCCGATCTCTTCAGCGGGGTCCGCTGGGGGAGCGATCAGGTATTGATCTCGACCCTGCGAAAGGTCAATGCAGAGAAGCTGGAGTGCGCCCTGCTCCCCTTCTGGTATGACCTCGACCGGCCGGCCGATTTGATCCTCCTCAAAGAAATGTTCGAACTGCACGAACGGCAAGGGGCGCCGCTGCCGAAGAAGACCCACGCCTTTCTTCGCTCCCTCTCCTGGGAAGGCCGTGATGAGGGAGGGAAATGAAACCGATCGGACTGTATATCGATTTCCCCTTCTGCCTCGCCCGCTGTTCCTTCTGCGCATTTAATATTCAGGGATACCGGGAAGGTTTCGCTGCGCGTTATGCCGATGCCCTTCAGAAGGAAATCACGATCCATTCCGGCGCACCATTCTGGCAGGAACGGGTGATCACCAGCATCTACCTGGGGGGTGGGACGCCGAGCCTCTATGCGCCGGAGGTCCTCATCGGTCTCATCGCCCTCTGCCGCGAGCGCTTTCCCGTTGGGGAGGATGTGGAGATCACGCTGGAAGCCCATCCCGCCACGATCCACCCGGGCAACCTTTTACCCCTTCGCGCGGGGGGGATCAATCGCCTCTCGATGGGGGTGCAATCGTTCTCGGATGCGCATCTCGACGCGCTCGGCCGGCACCATACGGCGGAGGCCGCGCGCGCCGTCTTCCATGCCGCACGGGAGGCGGGATTCACAAATATCGGAATCGATCTGATCTATGCCCTGCCCGACCCATCTGCCTCCGATTGGGATGCCACCCTCCAATCGGCGATCGATCTCGCCCCGGAGCATCTCTCCCTCTATGGCCTCTCGATCGAGGAGGGGACCCTTTTTTACAAGAAGGCCCAGTCCGGGCTTCTCGCGCTCCCCTCGGAGGGAGAGGCGATTGCGGAGTATCGAGCCGCGCAAGCGCGCCTGGCGGCCGCCGGTTATCGGCAGTATGAAATCTCCAACTTCGCACGGCCCGGCTCTGAATGCCGTCACAATCTCCTTTACTGGGATCGGGGCGACGTCCTCGGCATCGGGCTCTCGGCCCACTCCTACCTCGATCGGGAACATCGGGCGAACACCGATTCGCTCCCGACCTATTTGGAGACGATTGAGTCGGGCCGCCTTCCGATCGACCATGTGGAAAAGGTGAGCCCGGGGGCGTTGAGAAAAGATCGGATCATCTTCGGGTTAAGAAAGATGGAAGGGGTGCCGCTCGAACTTCTCGATGAAGATCTCTCCCTTCGAAAGACCGCCGACCGACTGATTTCGGAGGGGCTTCTCACGGTCG
>JAHFEM010000205.1 GCA_023248505.1 Nitrospirota bacterium | reverse complement strand
ACTCTCTTCCAAAAGACCGAGTTGGACCCAAAGGCCCGACGCGATGGAGAGCCCCAGCAGCCCATGCGCAATCGGCCCGCCGAAGAGGGTGCGCTTCGCGTAGGCTTCGTCGAGATGGAGCCGATGATGATCTCCCGTGAGGTCGGCGAATCGGACGATATCGGCCTCCGTGAGGGCCCGCGCCTCCGTCGTAAATTTCTCCCCCACCTCAAAATCATCGAAGAACCGGCTGATCACTTCTCCCCCCGTGGGTGGTCGCGCTGCTTCAGTTTTCCCTTCTGAATCTTCCCGGTGGCGGTCTTCGGAAACGACTCCATGAAGATCACCTCCTCGGGGCACTTAAATCGCGCCAGATGCTCCTGGCAGTAGGCCAGGATCGCCTCGGCCGCGGGCGAGGCTCCCGGCTTTGGGATAATGAAAGCCGCCACTTTCTCCCCCCAAACCGGATCGGGGAGGCCGACCACCGCCGCCTCCAGAATATCGGGGTGCCGATAGAGGCGCTCCTCGATCTCCTTCGGATAAACGTTCTCGCCCCCCCGGATGATCATCTCCTTTTTCCGGCCGACGATAAAGAAATAGCCCTCTTCATCGCGATAGCCGAGGTCGCCGGTGTGGAGCCATCCGCCGCGGAGGGCCTCTTCAGTCGCCGCCGGATTCTTAAAATAGCCGGCCATGACGTTCTCCCCCCGGACCGCGATTTCGCCCACCTCCCCGACCGGCGCCGCCTCGTCTCGATCATTCGAAATCTTCATCTCCTGATCGCGAAGAGAAAGTCCGATCGATCCAATCTTCCGCCGGCCGCCCAAGGGATTGACCGAGGAGACGCAGGTTCCCTCCGACAGCCCGTATCCTTCGAGAATGAAGGCATTGAATTTCTCTTCGAACTTCTGAAAGAGCTCCACCGGCATCGGCGCCGCCCCGCAGATGCAGAAGCGGAGCGACGAGAGGTCGTGCTCCTTCGCCGCTTCGGCATGAAGCAGCATGGCATAAATCGTCGGGACCCCGGAGAATGCGGTGGCGCGAAATCGCTCCAAGGCGACGAAGAACTCCTTCGGGGAGAACTTCTCCATCAAGACCAGGCTCCCGCCTGAAAAAAGAGGGCCCAAGGTGGTCACGACCTGGCCGTTGACATGGAAAAGCGGGAGGATGCAGAGGAAGCGATCCTGCTCGGTCATCTGCGTCGCCTCTACAAACTGCGCCGTATCGAAGAGGTAATTCCGATGGGTCAAGACGACCCCCTTCGGCGCCCCGGTCGTCCCCGAGGTGTAGATCAACGCAGCCGGATCTTCCGGGCGGATCTTTTCCTCCGGTCGCGCTCCGCCGCCGACATAGAGCGAGGAGAAGACCTTCCCCTCCCCTCCCCGCTCGCCGACGAGGAAAAGCAGCTCAAGCGACGGCAACGCCGCCCGTTTCGGCTCGATGATCGCGTAAAGCGCCGGCGTGGTGATCAACACGCGGCTTTCGGAGTTCTCGAGGATGTAGGCCGCCTCCTCCCCCTTCAACTGCGTGTTGATCGGCACCGCCACCGCCCCGCGCTTCAGCGCCCCGAAGAAGGCGAAGAGAAACTCCGGCATGTTCGGAAGGAAGAGGGCCACCTTGTCCCCCGGCTGAATCTTAAAGCGCGCCAGATTCTGGGCGATCCGCTCGGTCCGCTCGTCGAGCTGCCGGTAGGTGACCTCCTGCTCTTTGAAGAAGAGAAAAGTCTTGCTGGAAAAGCGCTCCGCCTGTCGGCGGAGAAGGGTAGGAATCGAACGAAATGGGCCGGAAGCGGTCATCAATGCAAACGGGTCGATGGGCCAGAGCGGGATCTTTGGAGGGGGATCCTCTCTCTCTGATCGATCCCGACGAGGTTGTCCTGACGCGAGTCTAACACAGGAGACCGGCCCGGGCAAGCCGGTCCCCTATGCTGGGAGGCAAGAGGCGTCGTCGTCTTATCCCGCAAAAGGAGGAAGCAGTCCAACCCGGTATTGACTTATTCGCACTTGCCCCCGCCGAGGCTTCGCTCGAAGAGGACAATCTTCCAGAGCTCCATTTCATCGACGGTGGGCGTCCCCTGAATCCCGATTTCAGAGGTATGGCCGTTCAGGTAAGGGACCATCCCCGATCCTTCCGGATTACTGGGGGCGTCCTTCTTCACGAAAACCCCCTTGGTCCCGTTGGAAGCGACCCAGAACATCTCCCCGCAGGTCCGCGCCTTATGAAATTCCGGATTGGTGAAATTACGAGGCCCCACGGCGGTCCCGATCGCGCCCGGTCCGTCCCCCTTCCCCTCGTTGCCATGGCAGGTAAAGCAGGTCGCCTTTCCGTTGAAGAGCTCCTTGCCCGCGGCAATATTTTCAGGGGTGCTCGGAATGGGAGGCTTCAGCGCCTTGGCTTTGCTGATCATATCGGGCGGGACCCTCGGCTTCATCGGATCGAGTTCGGGCTTCATCTGGGCAAACACGTTCAAGACAAAGAGCATGGAGAAAACCGCTGCGAGCAACCCTATCCTTTTCATTTTACCCTCCTGGTCTGATGGCAAGACATAAGCGCAGGCGACCCCGTCCTTTACGGAACAAACGAAAGGAGATCCTCCGGTTGATTTGAATGATGTCGGTTTATTGAGAAGGCTTGGAGATATTTGCAAGAAACTGCAACTATTATTCCGCCTCTCATCCCCGTTTGAGAGGAAGAGATTTTATGAAAAGGAGATTCTTGTTGGGGTAAGAGAAGGCATCGACCCGGCTTTTAAGACGGGGGCCGTCATCGAAGTAGCGAGACGTTCTATCGTCTTGAGCGGTGCTGTAACATTTTGTGCAAGACAAACGTTACTTTGATGCGGGAAATTTAGAAGGAGGATGCGGACGCCGGCACGAAGTAAAAATCGGCCATCTCCCCTTTGCGCTCCGGGCGGAAGACGGCGCGGACGCGCATGCCGGGACGGGCCTGGGCCACGTCGTCGAGGAGGATGTTTTGAAGGAGCAGGGTGTCGGCGCCGTCGACCCGGATATAGGCGCAGACGAAGGGGGTCTTCGCGTAAAACCGGGAGGTGGCATAGTAAACGGCGGTGCAGGTGATCACGACCCCCTCGGTCCCGAGGGGAACCCACTTCGTGGGACGATAACATTGGGAACAATTGACCCGCGGGGGGAGGTAGGTCTTCTTGCAGCGGGCGCATCGGCTGCCGAGGAGTTTCGCTTCCTCTTTGATCGCCCGGAAAAAGGGGGAGATCCCGCCATAGCTGTAGCGGTAGGTCATGTCGATCCGATCGGAGATCTCGAAGGGAACGAAGTCCGGTTCAGCCTCTTTCTTCTTACGCGCCATCATTCACCTTTTATCACGAAAGCAAATGTCCAGGAGGTCGCCGGTCCCCCGATGCTCTGGACGAGACCCTGCTGGGCTCCCTTGACCTGCTGCTTTCCCGCCCGGCGGGTCACCTGCAGCGCCGCCTCGCCCACCTGCATCACGCCGGTCGCGCCGACCGCATGGCCGCAGCCGATCAGCCCTCCGCTGGGGTTGACCGGGAGATCCCCCTCCATCTCGGTCACCCCCGCATCGATCAGCGCTCCCCCTTCCCCCGGTTTGCAGAAGCCGAACGCCTCGTAGGAGAGGATCTCCGCGGAGGTGAAGGCGTCGTGCAGCTCGGCGAAATCGAGCTCCTTTCTGGGATTCTTGATCTTAGCCATCTTGTAAGCCGCTCTCCCCGCCGCGATCGACGAGCCGAAATCGGCATAGTCGGCGCGATTCCCGGTGAACGCCATATCGGTAGAGGCGCCGAGTCCGGTGATCCAGGCGACCGGCCGCTTCGCTCTCTTGGCAAACCGCTCGGAAACCAAAATCAGCGCCGAAGCCCCTTCGGAGTAGAGGCAGTTATCGTAGAACTTGAACGGATGGCAGATCTTCTTGGACTGGAGGACATCTTCGACCGTGATCCGCTCCGGCCGCTGGGCGTAGGGATTGTTGAAGGCATTTTTATGATTTTTGACGGAGACCTTCGCCATCTGCAGCTCCGTCGGGCTGCCGTATTTTTCCATGTGCGCGACGGTCGGCAGGGCATAGGAGGCGGCGGGGGTCAGCCCCAGCGGGGCCTCGAAGGTCATGTCGGCGGAGTAGATGATCCCCTTCAACACTTCGGGGGTGCTGCTTTTCAGCTCGGGGTTGAAGCTGTCGGAGCACTTTTCGACACCGAGGACGAGGACGATGTCATAGAGGCCGGAAGCGATCTGTGCAAAGCCGGTGTGGACGGCGGCCCCGCCGGTCGCCCCGCCGGTGGTCACGCGGAGCGACGGCTTGAGTCCGAGGCCGAGATAGTCGTGGACATAGACATCGGGCATGAACTGCCGCTCGAAGAGATCGTTGTAGATCCCATAGACGGCCGATTCGATCTGATCGTGGGAGAGGCCGGCATCCTTCAGGGCCGCCTTGGCGGCGTCGAACGCCAGCTCGTAGTAGGTCCTGTCGATCCAGCGGGCTCGAAAGGGGGTGGTTCCGTATCCCAGAATCGCCACACGCCGCGACATATTCCCTTCCTTACTTCAGCGGGGCGAAGATGTCGGTCGACTGCGACAGGGTGGTCACCAGGAAGTAAATATAAACTCCGGCAATAGCCAATCCAACGAAAAGAACAAGGTATTTAAGAACTTCTTTCATTCAAACCTCGGTTGATTTAAGTAATTCGCGGGCAATGATTAGTTTTTGGATCTCGGCGGTCCCGCCGCCGATCGAGATCAGCCGTGCGTCGCGCATCAGACGCTCGACCGGGAACTCGCGGATGTAGCCGTACCCGCCGAAAATCTGAATCGCCTTGTTCGTCACCCGCATCACCATCTCCCCGCCGTAAAGCTTGGCGTGCGAGGCGGCAAGCGGTCCTCCCTGACCGGCATCGAGGAGGGAAGCGGCCTGATCGGTCAAGAGGCGCGCCGCTTCGATGTCGGTCGCCATCTCCGCCAGCATCTCCTGAATCAGCTGGAACTGCGCAATCGGCCGGCCGAATTGCTCCCGCTGCTTGGCATAGGCGAGCGCCGCATCGAACGCCGCCTGTGCGATCCCCACCGGAAGGGCCGAGAAGAGGGAGCGCTCCCGGTTGAGCGCCTCGATCATCCG
>JAHFEM010000005.1 GCA_023248505.1 Nitrospirota bacterium | reverse complement strand
GGCGCAAGTTCAGCTCTCCTCTCTGCGGGATGAACAAGAGAGGTGGAAAATCATTTGGAAATAGCCAGCCGTGATGCACGGGCCCAACGAAAAGGTCTCCACTGGATCGTGATCGGGATCGCATTTTACATCCTCTTGCTCCAGCCGTTTCTTTCGGCCGCTCAAGAGCAGCCCTCCGTCGATCTGATCGCCCCGAAGATTTTTCATGCCCGTCCGTTGGGACTCTTTCGCGCAGGCCAGGAGGTCCCGATTATCGCGACGGTGACCGATAACGAATCGGGAGTCGTCGCTGTCCGCCTCTTCTTCCGGTCGAAGGGGGAGCGGACTTACAAAGAGATCGAGTTGATCAAAAGGGAGAGCGACCAATATCGGGCGATGCTCCCAGGCAATGCGGTTCAGAGTCCCGGTGTCGAGTATTTTCTCGAAGCGGAAGATCGGGCGGGGAATCGTGTCCGAACGCTCCGGCCGCCGGATCTTTCTCCTATCTTGGTCGAGGTTGATCGTGCCCCCTCCTCTTGGGAACGGTTTCAAGCGGACGGCAAGCCATGGTACAAGAAGCCGTGGGTCTGGACCGTCGCCGGCGCCGTGGTTCTCGGCGCAGCCGCTTCAATGGCGGGAGGCGGCGGAGGGGCTGGCGGGGGCGGCGGCGGTGGGGCTGGCGCGCCGGCCACCGGCACGCTTACTGTGACCGGTCCGGTTCCATAGAAATATTCCGGCGGCGGTGACCGTATGGGAAAGAAATAGGATCAGCTTCTGTAGAGGAGCGTAGGGGTAAAAGAGGGGGCATGGAGAGGGTCCGACCATAGCCCCTTTGTTTTATCAGCAGTATCCAAACTGCCGAACGGATGAGTCCAATGCCTCCTTGTTTCTCCTCCCGTTTCGGACCTGACGCTGTAAAGGGGGCTTCCCGGGAGGCCAGGGTGCGCTTGGATTTGATCGTTTGCGGCATCTTTAAAATAAGTCAGGACGGGGATGGCTCAAAACAAATTGTGGCAGGCGAATTCAGCTTTTCATCGAGGTGATTTTTGCTCCGCAGTCCAATCCACATTTTGTATGCAATGATGAAGAGAGGTTTCTTTCGAGGAAGAGAGAGAAGAGACGAAGGGAGCCGGCCGGCGAGAGAGAAAAAGATAGAACCGGATCAACATGAGAAGAAGGAAAAGGATGAAGAGGTGAGATGTTCCTTCCGATGGCTGGACAAGACGCGAATTCTCTATGCGCATCATCAGCAAACTAAGCATGAACCGTCTCTCCTTCGTATGGACTGATTACACTGCAGAGCCGATTTCTTACATAGACTGTCTGCCTTCGAGCGCTTTCATTCCGAAAAGCGCCGAGGCGGCCGGATTTCGCCGCGCGGGAAGTTTCAAGGGAGGGCACCGGTTGATGCTAAAATTTGCAAACGCCATTCCCGCCGATATTCATTGGTGTAGATAAGGCGCTGTTTTGGAATATCCCAAAGTGTTGTATCTCTTTGAGGGGCAGAAGCCGGTTTTAGGATGGGCGGCGTTCGGAAGAGATGCAAACCGATGCAAAAAAGTGAAAATCACTTCACAGAAATGAAGCCGATGTGTCGGTGTCTGCCTTCAAGAAAGGGGGAAGAAGAGAAAGTATAAGGTGGGAGGTCTCCGATGGCTCAGAGACTTTCCTCGGTGAGAAAAGGGTCCCCTCGGCGATTTTGGGAATGGGGCCAAGGCAGGTGCAGATGCGCGGCGGGACTATCCTAAGAGGATATCTTCCGTGGCAGCGGTGAGAACGAAGACCTTTTCATTGTTGCCCTCCGGATCGGAGAAGAAGAGGAAGAAGCCCTTTCTTCCAGGAGAGACGCTTGTGGTATGGCCGAAGATGTTTTCGCCGTCTTTGAAGCAGACCATGACCCTTCGGCCCAGGCCCGGCCGTTTGATGTCATTCCGCTCCTTATAGGTCGAATTTCCTTCGAAGCTTTTCACGAAGAAGATTCCCTTTAACCGGGAAGGATCGATCTTGATTGTCTCTCCCGTGCTTCGTTTTGTGAGGTGGAACCAAGGCTTTTCCGGAGAGAAATCGCCCGTGCTCCCTTTGACAATCTCCCCATTCTGAAAGTGAAGAACGATCCTGTTTGACAGTGCCATTTCTAAATACTCCTTTGACCTTGAAGAGAGAAAATCGCAAGGGCGATGATCCCGTTATAGAGAGGAAATTATACTATATTAGAATATCGGTTGTCATCTACTTAATTCCCGTTTTCGGGTGAATCCCGTCCTTATCGAAAAGGGTCTTGAAATACGCTTAAAGAGTCGCGTATCTTCTCTGCGGGGACAGAAAATACTTCGCCAGGATGGCGTTTTCATCCTATGGCTGAGGATGGAAAGGGCCGCCGCGCGCCTATTTCAAGATCCATTCAAAATTGTTAAAATGGGACGATTGTCCGGAGCCAGACCGTATGCGCAGATTTCAAGACCAATCGATTAAATCCAAGCTGATGTTGCTGACCCTCTTGACCAGCAGCATTGTATTGATCCTGGCGGGGGTGGCATCGATCACGTATCATCTGATTAAAGTTCGTCAGAACCTGACCTACAATCTATCCACCTTGGCGGACGTAATCGGCACCAATAGCACAGCGGCGCTGACGTTCAACGATCCCAAGGCCGGGGAAGAAACCTTGGCGGCGTTAGCGGCCTATCCTCACGTAATTGCTGCGGCGATTTACACGAAAGAGGGGCAGGTCTTTTCCACCTATGTCGGCAATGATGCGAAGGATGGGTTTCAACCGCCCCCCCTGCAAAAAAACCTCTCCCGCTTTGAGAGAAACGCCCTCATCCTGTTTCGTCCCATCTTCTTAAAGGATGAGAGCATCGGCACGGTTTACATTCAATCCGATTTGGAAGACCTCTATTCGGCGATAAGACAATATACCATCGTGACTGTGACCCTGATTGTGGCCGCCTCCTTCGTTGCTCTGTTGCTGGCCTCTCGATTCCAGCGGGTCGTCTCCGAGCCGATTTCCCATCTGGTAAAGACGGCGAAAGCGATTTCAGATCGAAAAGACTATACGATCCGAGCGGAGCAGCATGGCCAGGACGAACTGGGCCTTCTCGTCCAGGGGTTCAATGAGATGTTGGATGTGATTCAAAGCAGGGAAGCAGAGCTGAAGCGCAAGACCATCGAAGCGCAGGAGGCGAGCCGCATCAAATCGGAATTTGTATCGAACGTCTCCCACGAGCTTCGAACGCCGTTGAATGCCATTATGGGATATAACTCGCTTTTACTCGAGGAGGTGTACGGAGCGGTCAGCGAGTCGCAAAAGGGTCCCCTGGAAGGGGTTCAAAGAAACGCCAATGATCTTTTGAAGCTGGTCAACGAAGTGCTTGATCTGGCCAGGATTGAATCGGGGAAAATGCCGGTTGAAATACAAGAAGTGGATATTGTCCTTTTAATAAAGGAAACGCTTTCCGGTATGCAGCCCCTCTTTGATCAAAAATCGCTCTACGTCCGATTCAATCAGGTTGAACCCCTTCCCGCCATTTACTCCGACAGCGATAAAATCAAGCAGATTCTTGTGAACCTTCTCTCCAATGCGGTGAAATTTACCAAAAAAGGAGGGATTCGCATTGCAATGACGGCGCGACCGGATAAAGGAGGGGTGGAGATATCGATCCAAGATACCGGGATCGGCGTCAAACCGGAAGAGCTTTCTAAAATCTTTAACACCTTTCATCAGGTCGATGCAAGCGCCACAAGGGAATTCGGGGGGGTCGGATTGGGGTTAGCGATTGTCAAAGATTTGATCTATCTGTTGCAGGGAGAGGTCCGTGTTGAGAGCCAATACGGAAAAGGATCGACCTTTACGGTTTATCTGCCGTATCGGTTTGAGCTGAAAAAAGGGAGCAATCTTTAAACGGCGGCGTCCATTTTTATGCTCGATGCGATATCGCGTTTGCGGGGGGCGAAAGCAGGTCGGGGGAAGGAACGATCCGATGAAAAAGGATCAAGGCAGATGCTCTGTGCTGCTGCAGACGCAAGCGATCGGCGTGATCGCCGCATTCAGTATCGGAAAGGGCTTGGGGAGTGTTGAAGTATCACTATTTATAATTCGAGCCAATTTCAATAACTGAGAGCTCGGTTTCAAACCGGCCCGTTCAACCACAGCCACGTTGATTGCAAAGCGGACCCGGTTTTGCTCCGTCACCAACTGAACCATTCCCCCCTGCTCGGCAAATCGGCCAAGATCGCTGACGGTCAAGACGGGCGCATGGCCCAATTGTTTTAGGATCCGGCTCACGTTCTCTCTCTCCGAATCGCTGATAAAGAGGATATGGCTATCGACCGCTTCCTCGATCTTGGAGAGTCGCTTGACGATAATCCGCTTCTCTCGAACGGTCTTCCCGGCCACCGCTTCATCGATCAGGCTTCCGAAAGGATCTTCCCCCAAGATCCCGATGACAAAGGGCCCGCCCTCCGAAAGCGCCTCCGCCGGCCATTCCACAAATTTGGCAAAGTTATAAAGAAACGCCGCCTTGACCTGATATTCGGTGGGAGAGGAGGGGGCCGCCTGAGCCGGGAAAAGGGCGGGGACCCCCATCAGCAGGATTGAAATAAAGACGCTCTTCAGAAGCGACCTGTTGTTCATTTCCATTGAGCGGTCACCTTTGCGTAGACGCCGCGTTCGACTTCCGCCGTCCCGGCGCTGCCGCCGCCAAATTCAGGGTGATGATTGTCGAGCAGATTCTGGCCGACGACCGCGAGCTCAATATCCCTCATGGGGTGCCAGCCGACTCGGAGATCAAGGTTGTAATACTGTTTAATCGCCTGGCTGGGGAGCTTATCGACATACCGCAGAAACCAATCGAGCTCTACGTTCCCCGGCAGCGCCATCAAAGAGCGCAGCCCCGCCTGATGATGAGGGTTCGTCTTCTCGGTCGATGCCACAATCCTCAGCGGGTCCACAGCGCCGGAGGTTTGTGTCAGGTCGATCTGAAGAAGCGTATAGATCACGTTCACTCTCCACCACTCCCGCACCTGCCAATCCGACATGAATTCCATCCCGTATGTATGGCCTTCCACCCGGTTCTCGAAAAAGAACGGGACGATCACCCGGTCCGGGTCGGGAGGGAATGATTCCGTGAACGGCGCGCCGGGCTGCAGACTCAGCAGCTTCGTGTACCGATTATAAAACGCGGCCGCCTCAAAGGAGAGCCGGTGCATCGGCTGGATTCGGTATCCGAGCTCATAGGCGACGACCCGCTCCGAATCGAACAAGGCGTCCTCCCCGATGACCCGAATAAAGGTCGGCGGGGTGGCGGCCGGATTGGTGACGCCGGTCAACTCCGAGTCGTGCTCCAGCCGCGAGGGGGTCCTTACGGCGCGTGTGACGGAGGTCCAGACCGCCTGGTCGGGGCGCGGCTTCCAGAGCAGCCGTCCGCTCGGTTGCACCTCAAACCCGCTGTAGTCGTTGTGTTCGAACTTGGACCCCAGTGTCAGGAGGAGTCGGTCTTGAATCAACGGCATCTGATATTGCGCGAAGGCGCTGTAGAGACTGTCGGCGCGCCGGGCGGGGTCGAACACCGTCGTGGAAACCCCGTTAAAATCATCGGAGGTCAGCCGGTAGCCGATCCCCCAAATCAGCTCCTGGCCGGCGAAAGGAAGAAAGCGATTTTTCAACTCCAGATCGAGGGTGTCCTGGTCGTCCTGAAAGGTCGGCGTCCGCCGGGAGGTCCGGTCGTAATAGAACTTCACGGTCCAATCCGATCGCTCGCTCTGGACATGGTTGAAATACAACGAGAGATTCCCCCCGGAGAGATCGGTGTCTTTCTCGACCGTTTGAGAGAAGGGAGGCTGATAGGTTGTAAACGTCGTCCTCTGTCCGGCCTTTCCGGAATAAAGATCCCCCTGGAGGGTGAGGGCATTGCGGTTGGGCAGATCCAAATCGGCCCGGAATCCTCCTTGCGCCATCCGCCAGTCGTCGAATTCATCCCCGTCAGGATGAAACGTCGCGTCCCGGTTAAAGAACTTTCCATAGACGCGGTAGTGAAGCTTCTCGCCGACCGCGCCGCCGTATCGGACTCCGCCGAAGTCGCGCTCCTCGGTGCCGGCTCCGAGGGTGAACAGGCCCCCCTGGGTCTCTTTGGAATGCTTGGTGATGATGTTGATCACCCCGTTGACCGCATTCGCCCCCCAGAGGGTTCCTCCCGGTCCGCGGATGATTTCGATCCGTTCGACGTCCTCCAGCAGAAGGTCCTGCACCTCCCAGAAAACACCGGCAAAGAGCGACGAGTAAGCACTTCTCCCATCAATCAAAACGAGCAGGGAGGGGGAGAGCCGTCCGGTGAGACTGGTGAAGCCGCGGATGCCGACGACCCATTGGCTCGAATTGACCCGGTACACTTCGACGCCGGGGGCCATTCGAAGCGCCTCCGGGATGCTGGTGACGCCGGCGCGGCGGATGTCTTCCTGCGTGATCACATAGACGGCTGCGGGAGTATCGAACCATTTTTGGGGACTCTTCGAGTAGGTGACGACCTCCACGTTCATCAACTCTTCCAGGCTCAACTCGGTGAGGGATCCCGAAGCCTCGGAAGGTTGGGGCATCTCTTCGCTCCAGGCCATGGCGCCGCACCCTATCAGCACGACCGTGAAGGCAATCGCTTTTGTGATCAGGCCTCGAACGCCGCGCCCCCGGCCATCCACGCCGACCCCGCGCCTTAACCCGACGCTCCATTCTATTTTGCGCATCAATTCAACCCCATCTTTTGGAGGAATTTATTCGTTCCGCTGACCTGAAAGAGAGGATTGCAGCGGGCGGTCATCGATCGATTGCGAAATTATAAAATATCAAACGTCAAATGTCATCTATTTAATTCTTGCTTGGGATGGTCCGCGAAGGTCTCTTCCTGGTATCGAGTCGTGTCGAGGATGGAGGAGGCAAACGGTTCCGGCAAATGAAAAGAGGCTAAGATGGAGAGGGCGTACACCAGAAAATAGCTGTTGATCTTGGTAGGGGAGGGGCGACGTCCGAGCAGCGGATTGTTTTCTTCAAATCCTTCACTCCCCAATTGAGGGGTTTGAGCCCGTCTTTAGGATGCCCATTAAATCGAACAGAGTGCGTGCAATCTCGCTCGCCCGACAAAAGGGGGTATTTCAGATAAAAGTTGCGGGCCGTATTCGAGGTTTCTGGCCGACCCTTTTTTCCCGTCCTTCGTCATACGCCCAGGAAAATGGGAGTGCTTCTCCGGCGCTATTTTTTCGGACCCGTGGTCAGCACCCGCTCTGTAAAATCATTATCGGAGAGTCCTGCATTGATCTTCAAATCGCTGACTTCAAAGATCGTCTTGTGTCCCGTTTGCACATTCACGATGTCTGTCTTTTTCCAGATGTAGATATTGTTTTCTTTCTCTTTGATGGCTCGCCAATCGATCGTCTGGCGTTTGAGGAGCTGACCCTTTCGATCATAGTAGTCAATTTTTTGAATCGTATTGTCGTCTTCTGAAACCCAGGTGACCTTCTTGGTATAGATACTTTCTTTCTCCTTGGGAGTACTTTCCACAATCAAGCAAGGAACCCCGCGATAGGTCTGCTTCCCCACTGTCTGATGCGTATCTTCATCAAGGCGCCTCTGGCCCATGTCCGCAAAAGTGAGATCCGAGCCCATAAACGCTTCGTCTTGTTGCTGAGGGAGAACGCGCCGGGTATTTCTCAGGGTCGGAAGGTAGATCCAGAGTTCTTCCGTCTTCCCGCCGTTCGAATAGTCCCAGATAAGAATAGCCTGTCCGCGTAAATCCGCCGGAGATTCGGTGTAAATAACCGTCTTTCCGCTGAACCCATCTTTATTTTTATAGTTCTTCCAATATCGCCTTGCCACAATTTCTTTCTGTGTCCCGCTCCGATCGATCAACTTTAGAGTGACCTTATTCTCCTGGTCATCGATTTGGTAGAGAAGCGCTTTGGACTGTTTAATGATTTCCTCGCCATCCGGCAGAGGGGCCGAAGCAGGAGGAGGGGGGGTCTGGGCCAGAACGACTTGATTTCCTCCCAGACTCAAAACCAAAATAATCCAAAACCATTGTGAAAAGTTTTTCATTGTTCCCTCTCTTTTAATTTTCTCCGGATCATGACGAGCGACTCCATCGGGCAGGTCCCCCTCAAGAAAAAAACATTCGAAGGAGATAATCGGGTACCGCGTGGGGCCACCGGCTTTCTTCACACACAAGTCATAGAGAAATTCTATCCCATCAATATAGAAATGCAATGCATTTATCAATGTGAAGAGCGTATCTTGTGCAGAAAAGTATACACTTCCTCCGGTTCTCTGCAAGGGAGAGGGCCTTGATTCGGATGAGGAGGGCGGATCTGACCCATAGAATGGGTTTTCTTGATGATGGTTACTGGCGGAGCGCCCGCTCGGAGAACCGATCATCCGGCAGACCGCCATTCACCTTGACGTTGCTGAGCTCAACGAAGGTCTTGCGGGAGGACTGCGCATTGAGAATTTCGGAATCCTTCCAGACCCAGCTCTCGCCGACCTGTTGCCATTCGATCCATTGCGTTTTCAACAGGGTCCCCTCATCGGAGAAATAATCGATCTTTCGGAGGGTCCCCTCGTTCTTGGAAATAGAGAAGATTTTTTTGCCATAGAGAGGATGCCCCTTCAGTCGGCGCTCAATCACATAGCAAAGCTCTCCCCGCACTTCCTCATCGGCCATTAACGTGTGCTCATCCCGCTCGACGGCGCGCTGATGCATATCTTCGAAAAGGAGGTCCGAATCGTCTTCTTTATCGTGGTGATGGTGTCCTCCCGACTGAATCCGACGGACCTGGCGTAGCTCCGGAAGGTAGAGCCAGATATCGGCCTGTTTTTCTTCGGGCCGCTCCCAGAGGAGGAACTTCTCCCCCTTGTCATGGGCCGGCGCCTCTGTGATCAGAAGCGACTTGCTGTTGATATCCTCCTTGCCGTAGTAGTTCTTCCAGTAGAGGCGGAAGACGCTCTTCTTCTCGGTTCCATCTGTATCGACTACACGGAAGGTTACCCGGGAGGTTTGATCTTTCAGGTTATACATCCGTTTACTCGACGCCTTGAGAATGGCCTCGGCCGAAAGGGCCGGCTTGGGGGCGGCCTCTCCGGCTGCAAGGGAAAGGGGGAGGAAAAGAGAAAACAATAGGAAGGCGCCTTTGAGGGCTGTCTGGATCATACTCCTCCATTCATTCTGCTGATTCTGCCGGAAGTCGTCTGTTTTGGATGGGGAGAAATGGCAACCTGGAGCAAAGCGGATATTCTGGGTTTTAGGTTTCATCTTCAGTCGCTCCGTCTTACGATCGGGGTTCTAGAAGATCGGACAGCTAACCACCGCTGCGAATATAGGGCCGAACGGGAGCTGAGGGTTAAACTATCAAAATTTTAAAAAAGATGCTTTGCTCAAAAGTAATAAATTGTGAAACTTTGCAATCACAATCGTTTTAAGCTTCTTTTCTTGAAATGTCTATACCCTAAGATATCTCGTCCAAGGAGACGGGACGCTCTTGCCGGAAAATACGAAGACAAGTCGTAGAGACGGCGTTAATAGGTAATCGTGAACATAAAAGCGATAGGAGCTGAAGTAACGGAAGCTTCTCTGTTGAAGAGGCGTTCATTTTCGAAGATGACGATCTCTTCCTGGTATCGAGTCGTGTCGAGGATGGAGGAGGCAAACGGTTCCGGCAAATGAAAAGAGGCTAAGATGGAGAGGGCATACGCTAGAAAATAGCTGTTGATCTTGGTAGGGGAGGGGCGACGTCCGAGCAGCGGATTGTTTTCTTCAAATCCTTCACTCCCCAATTTAAGGGTTTGAGCCCGGTCCTTCAGGAGCGGCGCCAGAAGAGAAATATACTTTGCCAGTTTGATTTGATCTGCAGGTTGAACGAGGTATTTCTCCAGGAGAGAATCATCTCCTAAAGAGAAGGCGGGGTCTTCATCTGCGCTTGCCTCTACCGGAAGGCAGACGGCCTGGATGATGAATGCAAGGATCGCGATAAAAAGTTTGATCTTCATTGGACATCACCCTGTATACCATAAATTTCGAGGCCGTCAATGAACGGTCCGAAGGGAGCCGTCCGCATTCCGCCTTTCATCGAAAACCGCAAAAATAAAGCGCCAAGAGGGAGATCGGTGAAAGGATGACGATGCGGTATGGGTCTGCACCGTTGCCCTATCGAGAATGCGTTGATGGGAACTCAGGTGATTCCTCGGTCCGAAGTCTTCGCTGATGACACGGCAGTATGTGCATCCTGATTCGAAAGTCTTCGGGAAGGGAGGAGATTCTGGAGGGAGTAAAAGCGGCCTCCCAAAACAGAATCGCCGGGCGCCCCCGAAGGGATGCCCGGCGAACTGATTGAGAGACTGGTGGGCCGTGCAGGGATCGAACCTGCGGCCCGCTGATTAAGAGTCAGCTGCTCTACCAACTGAGCTAACGGCCCCTATTCCGATATAGGGGGCTGTGCGGCAAGGAAGAAGAGAAGGTCCTCCAATGCCCCCACGGCCCCGCGCTCGCGCCGGCAGAGCCGGCGCACTCGCTTTCATTCTAATTTGGCTGGTGCGCCTGAAGGGATTTGAACCCCTAACCTACGGCTCCGGAGGCCGACGCTCTATCCAATTGAGCTACAGGCGCAGGGAAACCGGGATGATATCACAAAAGTTTTTCCAAAACAACAACCTCCTTTATCCGCCCTATTGAGGATGCTTCCCTTCAGGTCTATAGTGCGATTGTAAGGAAGCTTACAATCAACAAGGCAATCAAGAAGCAAGGAGGTCGTTTTGCGTAGTGCGATTTTTATTTTAAGTCTGCTCTTTTTATTGGGAACCGTTACCCTCGTGGAGGCCAATATCGATAAAAGGCTCCATGTCCCGAAGGTTCCAAAACGCGTCGACCAAAGTCCCGAGGCGCCGAAACTGGTCGCCAGGGATAATTACTATTCCCCTCAATTTTTAGAGGTCAAGGTGGTTGCGGGGAACACGATCTCCCTTGAAAACAAGGGGGTGAACCTCCATGGTTTCGTCATCCCGGCGTTTTCTCATGTGAGCATCATCAAGCCGGGGGAAGCCCAGAAGATCGCCGTCCCGTCCAACAAGGCAGCAGGGTATTACGATTTCTTCTGCCATTTGCATCCCGGAATGCGGGGGACCATCCAGGTCCTGCCCGATCGGACCTAGCGGAGCTGGTGCGCCCAGAGAGACTCGAACTCCCGACCCCTTGGTTCGAAGCCAAGTGCTCTATCCAGCTGAGCTATGGGCGCGAAAGGCATCTATTTACCAGATATGAGGGGAGAGAAGCAAGCGGTTTCCTCACACAAGAGGAGAGCGTTATATAAAGAGGGTGATGTCGGCGTCGGCGGCGTAGGAGAGGAAGGTTGCGGCGCCGACCGGCTCTTCCAGCCCTTCGATCAGATCTTTCCGCTCAATCCCCATCATGTCCATCGTCATCTGACAGGGCCAGAGCTTGACGCCGCTCTCCCGGGCCAGATCGAGCAGCTCTGGGATCGAAACGATCTGTTTGCTGGCGATGGTCTGCTTCATCATCATCGTTGCAAGTGCGGTCATCCCCGGGAGGGCCGAGATGATATTCGGCATCGGCATCGGAGTGGCCGGGTTCCCCAGCGGGACAAATCGGAGCGACGCGGCAGAGCCTTTCTTTAGGACATGCAAGCCGAAAAAGGTAAAGAAGAGGGCCGCCTCCATGTCGAGGGCGATCGCCGTGGTCGCCAAGATCAGCGGCGGATAGGCCGCCTCCAGCGTTCCTTTCGAGACAACCACCGCCAATCGTTTCTTGTGCGACGGCTGTTTCTCACGAATCGATGCGAGCTTTGCGTCGATCCGCTCATCGATCAGCAATCGGAGCCGTTCTTCCAGCGCCGGGTCGACGCTCTCCTTTAGATCTCGTTCCATTTTCTTTACTTTGTTTTCCGAATGTAATAGGTATAGATCCCGTCGATCTCCTTCATCGAGATCAACAGATGACCGGTCTGTTGGGTGAAGGCCGCCATGTCGGGTTTTGATCCTTTGTCGGTGGCGATCATCTCCAAGACCTGTCCCACTTGCAACGTGGCCATCGCCATCTTGGTCTTGATGATCGGCATAGGGCATTTCATCCCTTTGCAATCCAACACTTTATCTGCCTTCATGTCGTTCGACATCGCGGTTTCTCTTCCCCTCGCGTTTGCGTCGCCCCTCGGCGATTATTTTTCCGTCGGGGTCGGGAACGGCTCGTGCCCGCCGACCGATTTCCTCTGCCGCTCTCCATCGCGATCGCTTAAGACAGGTCTTGAAAGGTTTTCAGTCCGTCTCGATTCAAGAGACGCTCGGGAGGGTCGAAGGAAAGCGGAGAACGAGCGATGAGAGTGATTGATTCTATTTGGGGTGGATGAGGGGTTTCGAACCCCCAACCCCTGGATCCACAATCCAGTGCTCTACCCTTGAGCTACACCCACCATAAAAAACGTTTGGATTATAGCATAGAATTCTCATGAAAGAAAATAGTTAAATTTGAAAAGAGAAAATCGTCTTGCGCAAAAAAGGGGAGCCCACTATAGTTAATGATATGAAACTTTTCGTCGACCATTTGTGGAGCAAAATCGATCAGATCCGTTCGGTTTTTTCTTTTCTGGTTTCGCTGGAGACGCGCTTCCCGGAGGGAGAGATCTATCTGGTCGGCGGGGCGGTTCGGGATCTCCTCCTGGGTCGCGAGACAAAGGATTATGATTTCTTGGTCCGAGGGATTCCCGATGCTCATCTAAAAGATTTTCTGGCGCAGCATGGAAAGGTGAACTGGGTCGGCAAGAGTTTCGGGGTGTATAAATTCATGCCGAACGGAATCGATCTGGAAGAGCAGATCGATATCGCACTTCCCCGAACGGAGCGCTCTTTCTTGAAGGGAGGAGGGCGTCGCGACTTTGAGGTTCAGAGCGATGCCGCGCTTCCCGTCGAAGAGGATTTGCGCCGGCGCGACTTTACGATCAATGCCATCGCCGCCGATATCAAGCGGAAGTCTCTTCTCGACCCTTTCGGCGGCATCAAGGATTTGAAGGCGGGCCTTCTGCGCGCCGTCGGCGATCCGACGCAACGGTTTGCCGAGGACACCTCCCGGCTTCTGCGCGGTCTGCGGTTTGCGTGTCAATTTCAATTCCACTTTGAAGAAAAAACATGGTCGGCGCTGCGCGCCGCCATCGGCGCGCTGAATGCGAAACGGGAGGACGGAAACCACATTGTCCCCCGCGAGATCATCGCGAAGGAATTCATCAAGGCCATCGCGGCCGATCCGGTGGGGGCGTTCGATCTCTGGGACGAGAGCGGCGCCTTTGCGGAGTTGATCCCGGAGCTGCTTCGGATGAAGGGCTGCCCCCAGCCGGAGATCTATCATCGCGAGGGAGACGTCTGGACGCACACCCGCTTGGCCCTCTCCGTTCTCGCTTCATCCGCTTTTCAGGCGGAGTTCCACGAGCCCTATGACGCCGAAGCGGCGGTTGCGGTTCTCTTTCACGACATTGGAAAACCGTACACCCTTCAAACTCCGGAGCGGGACGGCGTCGATCGGATTCGCTTCAACAACCACGACCAGGTCGGAGCGAAAATGGCGCGCGGGATCGCGATTCGGTTGAAGCTCTCGACCTTCCCGAAGGGGAGTCGATATCATATCAACGAAGAGATGCTTGCGTGGCTGATCGAGAAACATTTGATCCTGGTCCACGGAGAGGTGGACCAAATGCGCGCCGCCACCGTTGAAAAGCTCTTCCTCAACCCGCAGCGACCCGGCCATAAATTGCTGCAGTTGATCTTCTCCGACGGGAGCGCCACGATCCCGCCGTCCGGGACCCCGCAGCTGGTTGCGTATCATCGGCTCAAGGAGCGGATCGGCGCGATGGAGGCCATGGCAATATCGCGCGCGCGAATTCCCCCTCCGCTCCTCTCGGGAGAAGAGGTGATGGCGCTGTTGGGGCTTCCTCCCGGGCCGGAGGTGGGGCGTTATCTCTCCCTGATTCGGGAGGAACAGCTCTCCGGCCGATTGGCCGACCGCGATGCGGCGAGGAGGTTCTTGCTGGAGCGCAGAAAGCAGCACGGATGAGACCGAGAGCATTCAAAATCGCCTTGCAGGGCCTCTCGATTTGAGATAAGAATCGTTGACAACCTAAAGGTCCAATGTTACTATCGGTTCATCTTTCTTATGGAAAATAAAGCCGATTATAAGCAAAGTTTAAATCTCCCGAAGACCGACTTCCCGATGCGGGCCAACCTCACGCAACGCGAGGTGGCGCAGTTGGCCCAATGGGAGGAGAGCGGGCTCTACAAGCGAATTCAACGCGAGCGCGCGGGTCATGAGAAGTACATCCTTCACGACGGCCCTCCCTATGCAAACGGCCATATCCACATCGGTCACGCCCTCAACAAAATCCTGAAAGACTTTGTCGTCAAATCCAGATCGATGAGCGACTACGCCGCCCCTTACGTTCCGGGCTGGGATTGCCATGGTCTCCCGATCGAGTATCAGGTGTTGAAAGATCTCGGGCCGAAGAAGCAGGGGATGAGCAAGACGGAGATCCGCAAGCGCTGCCGGGAATACGCCGACAAGTTCGTTCAGATCCAACGCGAAGAGTTCAAGCGGCTCGGTGTTCTGGGCGATTGGGATCATCCCTATCTCACCATGAACCCCGACTACGAGGCGGCGATCGTGCGGGAGTTCGGAAAAGTCGTCGCGGCGGGGGGCGTCTACAAGGGAAAGAAGCCGGTCCTCTGGTGTCCGGTGGATGAGACGGCGCTGGCCGAGGCGGAGGTCGAATACGCCGATCACGCCTCGCCGTCGATCTATGTGAAGTTCGCGCTACGGGGCCGACAGACGGAGAGTCTATTCAATATTTTTAAAGATGTGGGAAGTGTTGTTGATCAGCCTCTTCTTCATGAAATGAAGGGTAAAGACCTTTCTATTGTCATTTGGACAACTACTCCATGGACACTGGTTGCCAACCGTGCAATTGCTCTCAATCCGTCACTCGTATATGTGGTGTGTTTGCATAAAGGCAATGCTTACATTGTTGCAAGGGAGCTTTTTGATCGATTCAGAAAAGAAGTCCTCGGCTTAGCAGGTGAAGTGCAACAGGTC
Organism: Nitrospirota bacterium; assembly: GCA_023248505.1. Classification (GTDB taxonomy): domain Bacteria; phylum Nitrospirota; class Nitrospiria; order SBBL01; family Manganitrophaceae; genus Manganitrophus. Next base: position 86 of record JAHFEM010000005.1, on the reverse strand, counting down.
GGTTCTTTTGTTGGGTCTAAAATTGAAGGCTGGGAATTCAGCCATCCTTGGTTTGATCGTCCGTCACCCGTTGTTCTCGGTGATCA
>JAHFEM010000204.1 GCA_023248505.1 Nitrospirota bacterium | reverse complement strand
AAAGATATGCCGCTAAGACCCAGAGGGCGGTTCGGGAGCGGGTCCATTTTTTTTTACTATAGAACATCTTGGGATCCAGGCGATTATATAAAAGCATTTATATCAGAATCAAGTTCGGATAGCAAGCTGTCACCGATCATACAGGCCCGGTTTATCTACTACAACGTCGATCGAACCCGCTAAAAAGGGCACGTGTTGCTGATGTACAAGATTAAATCAAGACTGTAAACTCGAAAAGCTATAAGAAGGGTGACTTGAGACAATCAGGGTTGTCAACGAAAGTCGGCCGGTTACATCAAAAAACATTTCGGCATTTCTATATGCTGCGCTTAGAGATCCTTCCCTGTAGTGGTGGCGGTCAGCTTGCCATGCTTCACCCCTTTGGTTGCGATGAGAGAATCGGCGATTTTTTTGACTTCTCCACTCCGACCCCGCACGGCCAGAACTTCCAGGCAGCGATGCTCATCGAGATGGATGTGGAGAGTTGAACGGATCAGCTTTGAATAGTGGTGCTGTAGGTCCGTTAATTTTTCCATTAGCTCAGGGACTCCATGATCGTAGACGATCGTAATCGTTCCGATTGTTTCTTTGTTTTCATCCCACTCCTGTTCTACCAAGTGGTCCCGAATTAAATCACGCAGGGCCTCGGAGCGGTTAGTATAATGTTTTTCTTCTATAAAACGATCGAACTCTTTGAGAAGACTTTCATGGATAGATACCCCAAACCGGGGTTGTAAGCCCAAACCGCCGAAATTTCCGCCAGCCCATTTTTGAGTGGATTTTTGAATGATTCGACCAAATTTGGATGATCGAAGTCGTCCAGCTGCCTGATTCCAAGGCCAGTCTCGCTAAAATCGTTCATATGAAGATTAACAGTTAATTGATGCAAGTGCCTCCCTGGTGGCTTAAATATATGGCGTATTCCCCAATTTTCAGCCTGGCAGAAATTTCGGCGGTTTGGGCGTAGACCCCCTGGAAGGAGAAGACCAGTCGATTGACCATCGATTTATTGCGGCGGATGGGCGAACGGTCTGGTTTCATACCGGGGTGCATGCGGCGGAGAGAAGAAATAAAAAGGTCTACCGCGGGCTCTCGGTCGAAATTACATATTTAAAGGAAATCCAAGAAAAGCTAACCCAAAAAACGGCGGAAGCGGAAGAAGCCAACCGGTTCAAGTCTCAAATCCTCTCCATCGTCTCTCATGAGATCCGAACGCCGCTCAATGCCATCTTGGGATATAGCGGCCTGCTGAAGAATCCGGTGATCGGCGAAGACAAGGCGAAGCAAAAAGAGATGGTCGACCGCATTTACCGGAATGCCCAGATTCTCCTCGATTTCATCAATACAATCCTCGATCTCAATAAAATTGAAGCGGGGAAAATGGCGGTTCAGGTCGAGGAGATTTCTCTTTCCGAGATCCTTAAGGAGGTCGGCGGCAATTTGAAGTCGGCGGCGGACGAAAAAGGGTTACGGATCGAGATCGTGGACGATCCGACGCTTCCTTCCATCCGCTCAGATCCCGGAAGGATCTGGCAGATCTTTACGAACCTGATCAGCAATGCGATTAAATTTACAGACCAGGGAATCATTACGATCAGGGTCGTCAACTATTATTATGAGAAGAGGGTCTCGATCGTTTGCTCCGACACCGGCATCGGTATCTCCGAGAAGGACTTCGCAAATATATTTGAGCCCTTCTTTCAGGTCGATTTATCCGCCTCCCATTTAGGGACCGGCCTCGGGTTATCGATTGTCAAAAAATCGGTTGAGCTTCTGAAGGGAAAGATCGAAGTCAGCAGCCTGATCGGCAGCGGGTCCACTTTTGAAGTGAGTCTGCCGTATGATCTATCGGAGAAATAAAAAGGGCCGCATTTCGGGATCGTCCTTTTTTTTAAGGGAGAGAAGATCTTGCAGGAGCGATCTAAAAGATTTTTTCGAGCTCGGTGAGACGGACGTGAAGTCCGGGCGAGGTGTTTTCTGAAATCGGCTGGTGGAAGCGAATGCTGATCATATAGTTCCCCCCGCGCCATTCATTGCAAGAAAGGACGAGTCCGGTCATACTTTCAGCGACGATTTCCTTTTCTTGATTCTTGAAGTAAACGGCAATCTTTACTTCTACTTCGTTTTCAATCCTGCTTTTTGAAAAAATCCCGATTCCGGCGCGGCTGATATCTTTGATCGAGAGGATCTCTATCGGTAATTTTTGCTCCGTGAGGTATCCGTCTCCGATTGCGATCAACGAGAATCTGGGATGTTTCCGCTGGCCTGAGACCTTCGAGTGGTGCTTCCCGACATAAAAGCTTCGACGGCTTTCGGCCTCCACAAATTGGAGGAGAGAGCCTCCGATCCGGATCAGATCCCCATTCCTTAAAACCCACTCTTCGACCCTTAGATTATTCATGAACAATCCATTTCTGCTCGATAGGTCCCGGATGATGATTCGCCCGTGGCTCTTGCTGATTTCTGCATGCCGGCGGGAGGCGGTCCGGTCGGGAACGGAGATTTCCAAGGTCGTGTCCCGGCCGATGATGAGATAGGGTTGATCGACCGCATATTTTTCACCCAGGAAAGGGCCTGACATCGCCATAAGGTAATGTACGCCGGGCCGGAGAGAGGTGTCGACCCATAAATCCGCTTCCGAATTCAATGTATCGTCTTCAGCCATCATTCAACCATCTCAGAAAGACCCCTTCATAAAGAAGTATAAATCTCGTATGGGTTTTGTCAAGCAGCCGATCGGCTATCCTCTTTATAAATAACCCGAAAAAGGATACTATCGGCTTGACAAGACGGAAATTCAGGGTATTTTTTGATGAGAGGAATAGATACAATCCGTTATAGGAGGATATCTCATATCGAACACAAATATGATGATTGTCGAATCATGTCAACCGATCAGATACGTCAAAATAGGAAAGTGCGATTAATATAACGGTGATTTTCCTGAACCCGGTATTTCCCTGCTCCTTTGACTTTCCAAAAGGCTTTTCTTATCATTAAGCTGGTTCTTCCCATATTTCAGAGGGTCATTTTATACAAATGGCGCCAGAGGCTCATTCAGAGATCCCGGTGATCGACATCAACCCGCTTGTTTCCGGGGTCGGAGATCGTCAGGAGGTTGCAGCGAGAATCGGACAGGCTTGTCGTGATTTTGGGTTTTTTTACATTGTCGGGCATGGGGTGGATGAAAATCTTCAACAGCGGTTGGAGGCGCTCAGCCGGCAATTCTTCGCCCAAGATCTCGATACAAAACTGAAGATTCGGATGTCGCGGGGCGGGAGGGCCTGGCGAGGATACTTCCCCGTCGGCGCCGAGCTGACCTCCGGCAAGCCTGATTTGAAGGAGGGAATTTATTTCGGCGCGGAGCTGAAGGAGGACCATCCCCTCGTGAAGGCGGGGACCCCGTTGCACGGTCCCAATCTTTTCCCTTCCCATTCGCCATTCCGAGAGATCACGCTGGAATATATGGCAGCGATGACACGGCTTGGACACGCTTTGATGGCGGCCGTTTCGCTGAGCCTCGGGTTGGAAAGATCTTACTTTGCAGACCGCTACACATCAGACCCCCTGACCTTATTTCGGATCTTTAACTATCCTGCCGATTCATTCGGCCCCGATACTCAATCGAGCTTGAGCGTGGGAGAGCATACCGATTATGGATTACTGACGATTCTGCGGCAAGATCTGTCGGGAGGATTGCAGGTAAAAGTAAAGTCCCGCTGGGTGGAGGCGCCGCCCATCCCCCACTCCTTTGTCTGCAACATCGGAGACATGCTCGATCGCCTGACGAAAGGCCGCTATTTGTCCACCCCTCACCTCGTGCGAAATCGAGCGGGTTCTGATCGTTTATCGTTTGCTTTTTTCTTCGATCCAAACTTCAATGCGGAGGTAAGGCCGATCGAAATGGAAACCGAGGTGAATGACAACAAGGAAGCGCGTTGGGATCATGCCAGCGTCCACGACTTTCATGGGACCTATGGCGATTATCTGTTAAGCAAAGTCTCCAAAGTCTTTCCGCAGTTACATCGTGAGATTCTCTAGCGGCACGGATGGACTCTTCCGACAGCTCCTTAGTAACCGGTTAAGAGACTTCATTCGTCGGTGAATCCGTTCAGCCCAAAGCTGAAAAAGGCAAATTGCATTGCGAGCATCTCCTTGGCCACCTATTTTTATGTGAGCTCGGTATGATCACGACCCTTGCCGTCGATAACTATCGATCTCTCTTTGAGATGGTGATTCCGCTTGGCCGCCTCAATGTCATCACCGGCGCGAATGGAAGCGGCAAGTCCAATCTCTATCGCGCGTTGCGTCTCTTGGCGGAGACGGCTCAAGGGGGAGTGGTCAATGCACTGGCCCGAGAGGGGGGATTGGAATCGACATAAACCAAGAATCAATCGACGATCAGCGCTTCCCCCGGCTTGTGAATAATCTCCGCAACGATCCCATACACTTCCCTGCATCGGGCGTGGATTGAGGAACGGCTGCAATCCGGATGGCACGCCGTGACGGTATACGAGGAATTACCGGTAGAGGGGATCAGCCGATCGGGTTTTTATCGAGAGCATCTCAAACCCGGGGGTAAAGAGTATCACAGCGCATAGGATAATGCATCTGAAGCCAACAGCGTAGGTCCATTCTTCCGGCAGCTTTCATCGGAGGCCCCTCGGCTTCCATAGCGACCCCCGGGTTTGAGATGCTTTCCACATTTGGTTAAATTCCAACAAAGGTACCAAAACTCTCACAGAAATTGCGATGGTTTCGAGATCAGATATTAACCGTTTTAAGTAGAAGGCGGAAGCTTGCAGGAACTAGAATTTAGCGGTCTCTCTCGCACCCTTACTGGGGTTAATGAAGACCTTTCAGTCAGCGAGGTCAACGTTGCCGACCTCGCTGTGGACGAGTTCACTCACGCGTACGGTGTTGATTCGTACTTTATTCTGATCTAAACCTACCGGTTTTTTCACATTCCTTTGAGTTACTGAGCCGACCATCAAATAGTGCGTAGTTTTAGGATGCATAGCGAACATGATCTTCACGAAACAAATTTCTGATAATCTGTGGTTGCTTCTGTCGTCGATGCAGGTGACTGCGCACA
>JAHFEM010000203.1 GCA_023248505.1 Nitrospirota bacterium | reverse complement strand
TTGAAATGGTTCTTCTTCCCGATGCCCCGTTCTCCCATTGCGCCTTTGTCGAACATGTCCCATTCAGACTGGTTCACTTCCGTTCCCTTCTGTTCAAAGAAGATCTATTGAAGGTTATCCCTCGTTTAATGAGATGATATAGATTAGGTCGGAAAGACGAAAGTGAGGTCAGAGTACGATTCTAATTGCCGCTTCTTCACCAATCTTCTTTTTAAAGTGGACGGCTCGAGAGCAATATCCTATCTCCTACCTCTAAATATCTCTGGGATTATACTGAAATAGAGATCAGATGACAAGAATGATATTTGAAAGGAAAAAGTGAAAAAGCCGAATGAGATGGGACCACCGAGAAATTTGACTTTAGTTCTAAGCCATAATTATGGACCGGTAGCTCCCAGCCTTCTATAATGACCAATTGAGAAAGGGCAGGGGGGCAGCCCTTAACCTTGTGACAACGGTGCTAAACCACCACCGGAGAAGGATAAACCGCCCGGACAAGGTTTTAAAATACCTGCCTTGCAAATGGCGTTAAAAGTCATTCAAGAAAGAGCTTTTTCCCGGATCATGGCTACCGGGGGTTCTCAACTTCGGTGGGGTCAATTCCGGTCCAAGTCAGTTGTCGATTTAGAGTTGGTGACGACTTTGTCATAAGTCCAAGCCGATTAACTTTTTCAAGTATGCCTGAATCTGCGAGCCATATTGAGCATTTTGTTTTTCTGTTTTAATATATCGAGATTAGTTGGTAGATCCAAAAAGTCGGCGGCTTCCTCTATATTTGAAAAAATCCGCCCTCTTCCTAGATGAAATCTGATCATAGCTTCTACATACCGTTTTAGCTGGTACATATACAACTCTATACTATTGCTGGATTTGTTTGCATGGACAAAAGAGTTACGTAATTCGCGAAGGTGATTAAGAATTTCTTTGTGATAATTAGGCTCTCGCCAAACAAATGCTGCGCGCCTTATAGTGACTTTGTAGTTGTCCATCTCAGTATGTGTAAGAGATTCAAGAACTGACCATAGTTTTAGAAATGCTGTATTCCAGTTAGTATGATCCAAAGCGCGGCAGTATTCCCGGATCCCGGTCTCAATAATATTCTTATTACAATGGGTGGAAAGAATTTTTCTTGCAGAATTTCCAAACCGGTATAACCTTTTAAGGCTTTTATTGATGTCGTAAGGTTTTAATGGGTGCTGGTAGTCTGGGTCATACCACCACATATCCGTAGCCAGTTCTCCTGTTGGAAGATGGAGCGTTTGTAAGGGGCCAGAAACCAGTAGATTTACAGGATTCCTTATACCTGAGGAATAGCGCATTGTGCGATGTATGTTCAACCTGAAGTTCCATATTCCTCGTATGAGGTCAAGGACTTCAAAAGCTTGATCAGCTGCAGCTTCCGGCGACCGAGCGTTAACAGATATTTGCACCGTCAGGTAGTTGTTAGGAGGTTTTGCAGGTAAAGAGTGCTGACCAATATGGAGGAGTTTATTTGCAGGTTCGGCAAATTCCGGAGGAAGGTTACGCAAAAATTTTATGCTTCCGCCATCGGCATTTATACTCTTAGGTTTCGAAAATCGAGTGACTGATAGTGACGTACACAGTACATATTGGCTGGGTGGTTGCTTGAGGAAGGCTGACTCAAGTTTTCGGAATTCTGATAAGATAGTACTTGCAGTAATGATTCCTTTATGTCCTGCAGAAAACAAAGCACCATGGACCATTTTGTGCTTATCACTTTCGGGAACATCTCCGTTGCATTCGATGATATTGAATAGAACTGCAGCACAATCTTCAAACTCAAAAGCATTGAAGGTAACCTTTCCTGAACTGTCCGTGGATTTTGCCGCCTCGAGCTTTTTGGCCAGTCTCTCAGTATCATAGCCTTTCTTCCAGTTAACTGACATTGTTGCTCCAGATAAGGCCGGGGAACTCCAAGTGATATCGCAATTAATTCGCATGACGCTGACGTCAGTCTAATAGCATAACGTACAAAATCCTCTGACCTGGTTTGCCATCCGGGTACTTAACGCGAGGGCGATTCGAGCCACTCCGGCACCGGCAATTTCTGCTCCCGCAAGAAGGCCGGATTGAAAAGTCTCCGCTGATACCGCATCCCGCCGTCGGCCAGAATCGTCACGATGGTATGCCCCGGGCCGAGCTTGCGCGCCAGCCGAACCGCCCCGGCGACGTTGATCCCCGAAGAGCCCCCCACGCAGAGCCCTTCGTCCCGCAATAAATTAAAAATGTAGGGGAGTGCTTCATCGTCTGGAATTTGATAGGCCTCGTCGATCGGGGCGCCGACCAAATTTTCGGTGACCCGGCTCTGACCGACCCCCTCGGCAATCGAATCTCCCTCCGATTTCAATTCGCCGTGCTTGTAATAGTTGTAGAGGGCGGCTCCCATCGGATCGGTGAGAGCGATGACCACCTTCGGGTTCCGCGCCTTCAGCGCCATGCCGACCCCGGCCAACGTCCCCCCGGTTCCGACGGCGCAGTTGAAGCCATCGACCTTCCCCGCCGTCTGCTCCCAAATCTCCGCCCCCGTCGTCGAGTAGTGAAAGTCGCGGTTGGCGGTGTTGTCGAATTGTCTCGCCCAGAAGGCGGAGCCGGGCGACGCTTCGTTCATTTCTTGGGCGAGCTGACCGGCGATCTTGACGAAATGCCTCGTCGTCGAATAGGGGGCTTCGGGAACCAATTTCAGCTCCGCGCCGTAGAGCCGCAGCGTCTCGAACTTCTCCGTGCTCTGCGTTTCGGGGATGACGATCAGGGTGCGATATCCCAGGACCCGCCCGATCAACGCCAACCCGATCCCGGTGTTCCCCGCGGTTCCTTCGACGATTGTCCCCCCTTTTTTCAGAAGGCCCCGTTTCTCCGCATCGCGAATCATCCCGAGCGCGGTCCGATCTTTGATCGATCCGCCGGGGTTGAGAAACTCCGCCTTCCCTAAAATGTTGCATCCTGTCATTTCGGACGGGCCTTTCAACCGAATGAGCGGCGTCCGGCCGATCAGCTCGAGCACATTGTCATGAATATTCATCTCTCCTCTTCTCTCAAACAGGGGTGAAAGTTTTTGATACGTCATTCCCGAATATTTAATCGGGAAAGCGCTTCTTTAATTATACGCGCCGGCGCGTTCCTTTCGTTTCGCGAAGCAATCCAGTTCTTTAGGTTCCCACTCCTTTTTCGCGGGAACGACGGCGTAAAGGCATAAAGAATGTGGGGTGAACTTCCGGATCATCCGGATAATTAGGGGAGGATATAACATATAGGAATGGCGAATGGCAAGGCGGCCGGGGGTTGCTGCGGTTGGTTTTACGCTCGGGAAATTTTGAGTTTGATAAGCTCTTCCGGCTTGAAGGCCCCCTTGTCGGTGATGATGGCGGTGATGTATTTGGCGGGGGTGACGTCGAAGGCGGGGTTGGCGATTTGGATGCCGGAGGCGGCGATCTGTTTCCCCCCCATGTGGGTCACTTCACTGTGATTTCGTTCCTCGATCGGAATTTGATCGCCCGAGGCGATGCTGAAATCGATCGTGGAACTCGGCGCGGCGACGTAGAAGGGGATGCCGTGCTCCTTCGCCAGAATCGCCACGCTGTAGGTGCCGATTTTGTTGGCGGTGTCGCCGTTGGCGGCGATCCGGTCTGCTCCCACCACGCAGCACTGAATCTTCCCCTGCTTCATGAAGAATCCGGCCATGTTGTCGGTGATCAAGGTGACCGGAATTTGATCCTGCGCCAGCTCCCAGGCGGTGAGCCGGGCGCCTTGCAGGATCGGACGGGTCTCGTCGGCAAAGACCGAGATCTTTTTGTTCTCTTCCCATGCGCGCCGGATGACGCCGAGCGCCGTGCCATAACCGCCGGTGGCGAGCGCCCCCGCATTGCAGTGGGTGAGGACCCCGGCCCCCTTCTCTATGAAGACCGCGCCGAATTTTCCGATGGCGCGGTTCATCGCGATATCCTCGCGGAGGATCGCGTGCGCTTCCTCCAGCAAGATTTTTTTCAGAGCATCGGGCGTTTCGCTCCGGCGGGCTTGTGCCGTTTCCTTCATCCTCTGAATGGCCCAGAAGAGATTGACGGCGGTCGGCCGTGTGGCGGCGAGCAGATCGCAGCTCGGGAGAAGCTGCTGGTAAAAGTCATCAAACGATTTGGCCGAGAGCTTTTGCGCCGCGAGCGCGATCCCGTATGCGGCGGTGATGCCGATGGCCGGCGCCCCGCGCACCCAGAGCTCTTTGATTCCGCGCGCAACCGTCTCGACCTCTTTGCAATCGATGTAGACGACCTCTGTCGGCAGCTTCGTCTGATCGAGCAGCCGGACGGCCCCTTCTTTCCATTCAACAGCGTTGACCATGAAGGCGATTTTAGGGGAAGGGGGGGGAGATTGTCAATCGATTTGACGCTCCGCGGTTTCGATCAACGTAGAAAGAGCCGGTCCGCCGGTTTCCACTCGGCGGGCCGGCTCTTTGCTCCTGGCCTATCGGGTATTTTGTTTTTGGGGCGGTTCGACGGAAGCGGCGATTTCCTGGAGGTCTTTTGGGTAGAGGACGATCTCGATCCTTCGGTTCCGCTGCTTCCCCTCCAGGGTGTCGTTGGATGCGACCGGCCGGTATTCCGATAATCCGACCGCCGACATTTTCTCCGGCGATACGCCGAGATCGGAAAGATACCGGACGACCTGTGTCGCGCGCGAGGTGGAGAGCTCCCAATTGCTCGGAAATTTCCCCGCCAGTCGCGATCCGATCGGCACGTTGTCGGTATGGCCTTCGATCCGGATGCTGTTCTCCTTCACGGTTTTCAGAATCTCACTGACCTTCTTGAGAACCCCTTTCCCCTCAGAGGTCACCTGGTCGCTGCCCGAGGCGAAGAGGATCTTGTCGACGATCTCCACGGAGAGACGGTCTTTCAACTGGGTGATCTTAATGCTCCCGTCGGTGATCTCTTTTTCAAGCTGGCCGATGAGATCCTTGTGGGCTGCGTCTGCTTCGCGAAGCTCTCTCTCTTTCCGGGCGGCTTCCGCTTCGGTCACCTTCAGCGCCTCGTTCATCTGATCGATCCTGAGCCTCTGATCCTTCAATTCCTGTTCCGTCTTGGTTCCGGTTTCCCGC
>JAHFEM010000202.1:1402-5107 GCA_023248505.1 Nitrospirota bacterium | reverse complement strand
CTCGCTTGATTTCGATCTGGAGCTGGCCAAGAAGGCCTCCACCGAAAATCCGGTCTACTATGTCCAGTACGCGCATGCCCGTCTCTGCAGCATTATCCGTGTGGCGACCGAGCGGGGATGGCGCGTGGAAGAGGAGATTCAAAAGGCGACGGCGGAGGATCTTACGATTTTGGATCTTCCGGAGGAGCAGGCATTGATTAAGCAGCTATCCCTCTATCCCGATCTCCTCCGATCCGCGGCGGAAGGGCTGGAACCGCACCGCTTGACCTTCTATCTTCAGGAGTTGGCGGGAATGATCCATCGTTTTTACTTCGATCACCGGGTGGTGACGGAGGACCTTCCCCGAACAAAGGCCCGGCTGGTCTTGATGGCGGCCGTTCAGATCGTGTTGAAAAATGCCCTGGCCATTTTGGGGGTGCGGGCGCCGGAGCGGATGTAGTGGAGAGGGTCGAGATCAACGCGGCAGTCGAGAAGAGGGAGAAACAGGCGGGGGGACACTTCCAGCTCCTTCACCGCTCCGAGACGATGGCTGCGCGGCGTGGAATCGTTCGGACCCTGCATGGCGACATCCAGACCCCCGCCTTTATGCCGGTCGGGACGTTGGGAAGCGTCAAGGGAATGTCTCCCGAGGACTTGGAGCGGCTCGATGCCGGAATGATCCTCTGCAATGCGTACCATCTCTATCTTCGGCCTGGGCATGATTTTATCGCGCGGCGCGGGGGACTTCACGCTTTCATCGGTTGGAACCGGCCCATTTTGACCGATAGCGGCGGCTACCAGATCTTCAGCCTGAATCTTCTCACGAAGGTGACCGACGAGGGGGTGACCTTCCAGTCTCATCTGGACGGCTCCCGCCATTTCATTACGCCGGAAAAGGCGATCGAGATCGAGGAGGGATTGGGGGCCGACGTCATCATGGCCTTTGACGAGTGCCTGCCGTATCCTTCGGACTATGCAAAGACGGCCGCCTCGCTCGACCGGACGCTCGACTGGGCCCGACGGTGCAAAGCGGCGCATCGACGGGAAGACCAGTTCCTCTATGGCATCATCCAGGGGGGCTTTTACGACGATCTGCGGAGAAAGGGGGCCGAAGACCTGCTGGAGATTGGATTTGATGGTGTCGCCATCGGCGGACTTTCGGTGGGAGAGCCCCAGGAGAAGATGCTTCACATTTTAGAAGAGGTGGTTCCGATTATTCCGGAAACATCCCCGCGTTATCTGATGGGGGTCGGCACGCCGGAGGACCTTGTCGAAGGGGTGACGAGGGGGATCGATCTGTTTGATTGTGTGCTCCCGACGCGTCATGCCCGAACCGGCTCTCTTTTTACTTCGCGGGGGGACCGTCACATTCGCAATGCGCAGTATGCGGAAGAGGACGGGCCTCTCGACGCCGATTGCGGCTGCTACACTTGCCGGAACTTTTCACGCGCCTACTTAAGGCACCTTTTCATGGCGAAAGAGCTTCTGGCGATTCGGTTGAATACGTTGCATAACTTATACTATTATCTCACCCTCATGGAGGGTTTGCGTCAGTCGATTGAGAAGAATACTTTAGCGAAATTCCGAAACGAATTCTATCAGAAGCGGAGACCGGGAATCGAAGAGGTGGGATCGGGTATCGGATGATCTGTACGACCCCCATTCCCCGATTCCGGATAGACTGCTAGGGAGGTTGCGTTGTTAGAATGGTTTGAATCAACTGCATGGGCACAGGCGGGAGGAGCGGCGGGACCCGCCGGAAATCCGTTGATCTCCTTCATCCCGTTTATTTTAATTTTTGTTATTTTTTACTTTCTGTTGGTGATGCCTCAGCAGAAAAAGATGAAGAAGCGAAAGGCAATGATCGAGGCCCTAAAGAAAGGGGACCGCGTGACGACCACCGGAGGGATCATTGGAACAGTGACCAATCTTTCCCCGGATGTCGTGACCATTCAGATTGCAGAGGGGGTTCGCGTGAAAGTGTTAAGAAGTTACCTTGAAGATGTTCAAACCGACGAAGTCGGAGGAGCCGAGGAGCGGGCGAAATGAAGAAGGGAATTCGGGGACGACTCACTTTTATCCTGCTCACGGTTTTTGTTTCCATTCTCTTTTTCCTCCCATCGACGCCGCTGTATTCGAAACTCCCCTCATGGTGGGGCCGGATCTTTCCGAGCAAAGGGATTACCTTGGGGCTTGATCTCCAAGGGGGGATGCATTTGGTCCTGGAAGTAGAAGGGGAGAAAGCGGTCGACAATACGGTGGAGCGCGCTTTCGGCGCGCTGAAGGGATCGCTTGAGTCCAAAAACCTGGCCGTCCAATCGATTCGGAGGGAAGGGAGAGATATCCTCCTCTCCTTTGCTCCGGAGAACAAGGAAGCGATCTCGAAAATGGTCACGGAGGAGTATCCTAACCTGACGACGAAGCAATCGGGTTCCGGGGAGATGGTGCTCACCCTTCGCGATTCGGAGGTGAAGCGAATTCTGGAGTCGTCGACCTCGCAGGCGTTGGAGACCATTCGAAACCGGATCGACCAGTTCGGGGTGACCGAGCCGTTGATCCAGAAGCAAGGGGCCAATCAGATTCTGGTGCAGCTGCCGGGGGTGAAGGATCCGCAGCGCGCGATCGAGTTGATCGGGCGGACGGCCCTTCTCGAATTTAAACTGGTCGACGACGAGAATCCAATTTCCCGACAATTGCCGCCTCAAATCGAGGCGGATCAAGAGGCGACGATTCTTCAGGAATTAAAGGACAAGATTCCTCCGGGCGACCAAATCCTCTTTGAGCGGGATGTGAACAAGGAGACCGGTAAGGTCACGAAGCGCCCTTTCCTCGTCAGGGGACAGGCGGCATTGTCGGGGGATCTCTTGAGCGATGCCCGCGTGTCGATCGGGCAATTTAACGAGCCGTATGTCGCCATCACCTTTGATCCGGTGGGGGCAAAATTGTTTGAGAAGGTCACCGAGGAGAACCGCCGGCATCGCCTGGCGATCGTTCTCGACAATAATGTTTATTCCGCGCCGGTGATTCAGGAAAAGATCGGCGGCGGCCGCGCCCAGATCAGCGGTTCCTTTACGACCCAACAGGCGAACGATCTCGCCATTGTTCTTAGGGCGGGGGCCCTCCCGGCGCCGGTCAAGATTATTCAGAATGTGACGGTCGGTCCCTCTTTAGGGCAGGATTCAATCGAAAAAGGTCTCATGGCGGGTGCCGTTGGGACACTTCTGGTTGTCCTCTTTATGGCTTTCTATTACCGGTTTTCGGGATTGGTGGCCGACTTTACGCTCGTCCTCAATATGATCTTGCTGATCGGAGCGTTGGCCGCCTTGAACGCGACGCTGACGCTTCCGGGGATTGCCGGAATCATTTTAACCATCGGAATGGCGGTCGACTCGAATGTGTTAATCTTTGAGCGGATCAGGGAGGAATTGAGGGCCGGCAAGCCGGTGCGGCTGGCGGTCAACGCAGGTTACGACAAAGCCTTCTTGACGATTGTCGATTCCCATGTCACAACGCTCATTACCGCCTTTGTCCTCTTCATTTTTGGGACCGGGCCGATCAAAGGTTTTGCCGTGACACTCTCACTCGGCGTGATTATCAATCTCTTCACCTCTCTGGTCGGTACAAAGGTGGTCTATGATTTGATCAACAGCAGGGGAAAAGTGGAGCGGTTGAGTATCTGAGGACCGTCCGGAAAAACCGCACGAAAAGTGAATAAGGAGACTTATG
>JAHFEM010000202.1:0-1392 GCA_023248505.1 Nitrospirota bacterium | reverse complement strand
CGGAAAAACGCAAATCGATTTTGTCGGCAAGCGGTATATCTTCTTTGCGCTCTCGGCATTATTGGTATCTCTGGGACTCTTTTCCCTGGTCCAGATTTCCCGTGGCAACGCAAATTTAGGGATCGACTTTGCCGGCGGGGCGGCGCTCCAGCTGAAGTTTAATCAGCCGATCCATATCGATGCGGCGAGAAAAGCGCTGGACGAGAACGGCTTAAAAAATGCCGAGCTGCAGCAGGTCGTTCAGGAGAATCGGCTGCTGATTCGAATTAAGAAACAAGATGTTGTCCAGCAAAACGTCCGGGAGCGTGTCCAAGAGGTCTTCTCCAAAGCATTTCCGGACAACCCATTCGTGGTGGAGAGCAGCACCGAGATCGGTCCGACGGTGGGGCAGAAGCTCCAGAAGGATGCTTTGGTGGCAGTGCTCCTTTCGATGTTTTGCATTGTTGTTTACATTGCGTTTCGTTTTGAATTTCGTTTCGGAATCGCCGCCACCATCGCCACCTTTCATGATGTCTTCGCGGTCCTCGGGATCTTTTTCGTCTTGAACAAAGAGATTAACCTTTTGGTCGTAACGGCCCTTCTCACCCTTGCGGGCTATTCTTTAACCGACACGGTGGTCGTGTTCGACCGGATCAGAGAGAATCTGAGGGGCCGGCGAAAAGAATCATTGGAACAGATCATCAATGATTCGATCAACCAAGTCCTCTCCCGGACGTTCAATACATCGATCACCGTCTTCCTCGCGGTTCTGGCGATCTACTTTTTCGGGGGAGAGGTTATCCACGATTTCGCGCTGGCAATGATCCTCGGGGTCATCATCGGAACGTATTCTTCTTGGTTTGTTGCGAGTCCGCTTCTCCTTTTGTGGAGAAAGAGGGTCGGGGTCTTGAAAAGAGCTTAACCGAGCTGAATCATGACGGAACCATCCATCCTTCCTTCCGGCCGGATCCGGGATACCCGGTTACCGGTCCTCCTGCAGCTTCTTCGAAGCGAGGGTAAGACGGGCGTTCTTACCCTTAAACGAAATGATTTGAACAAATCAATTTATCTCCAAGACGGCGATATTATTTTTGCGACCTCTCTCTATCACGATGACCGTCTGGGGGAGGTGCTTCTAAAGGCAGGGAAGATCAACTTTAAACAGTATGAGGTCTCCGTCGATCTCTTGAAGAAGACCGGCAAGAGACAGGGGACGATCCTGGTTGAACAGGGTTTCATTACCCCGAAAGATCTCTTCGAAGGAGTGGTCTCTCAGGTGAGAGAGATCGTTTTGAGCCCTTTTACCTGGATTGAGGGAGATTATGATTTTGTGGAAGGGCCACTCCCTTCAGAAGAGGTCATCACACTCCACATCAGCACGGGCGATATTATTCTGGATGGAATCAAGCGGAT
>JAHFEM010000201.1:4270-5120 GCA_023248505.1 Nitrospirota bacterium | reverse complement strand
AACACGACCGTCGTCTTCCCGAAAACGCGGCTCGGCCCGGGGGCGCTGGTCTCCGTCGAGATCACGGATGCCTCATCGGGGACCCTCTATGGCCGGTCCGTTGGACGATAAGATCCACTCGCTCGGTCGGATCGTTTGCAAGGGGGGGACGATCCTCCGCGACGGCATCACCCTCACATTTTCCGCAGTGCTACCCGATCCGATCCAGATGGTTCTGGTCATCGTCCACGGCCTGAGCGAGCACCGGGGGAGGTACCAGCGTCTTCAACTCGATCTGGGAAAAAAGGGATTCGCCTCCTACGCCTATGACCAGCGGGGATTCGGAGAGTCGGAAGGCTCCCGAACCCACATGGAACGCTACACCGATATGCTGCTCGATCTGAAGCGGGTCCTTGAGTTTGTCCGGGAAGCGCACCCCGATCGAAAGGTGGCGATCCTCGGCCACAGTTTCGGCGGCGCGGTCTCGGCGACCTTCTGTATCGATTATCCGAACGCGGCCGACGGGCTGGTCTTATCGGCCCCCGCCTACGATGTTCCGGCGCTTCCGTTTCGGCTCCGTTTCATCGGCAGCCTGTTGAATCGTCTGCTTCCGTCTCGTCCGGTCCGATACCCGAGCGTGCCGGAGTGGCTCAGCCACGATCCGGCGGTCGGAGTCGCTTTTCAGAATGACCCGCTGGTGCAACGGGCCGGGACCCCCCGTTTTTATGTCGAGTTCGGAAAGATGAACGACTATCTTCATCAACATGGGGGAAAAATCACCCTTCCGACGCTCATCTTGCAGGGGAGCCAGGACCGCATTGTCATCCCGTCGGGCGCGCGCGCCTTGTTCGAGCGGATCGGCTCCGAGAAG
>JAHFEM010000201.1:0-4260 GCA_023248505.1 Nitrospirota bacterium | reverse complement strand
AGGTCGGCCGGGAACAGGTGATTGCCGATGTGGTTGGTTGGTTGAAGGAAGCGGTGCGATGAAGAAAAAAGTGAAATGGATTGCGATGATTTTTCTCCTGGCGGCCGGCGTGGAAGCCGAGGCGGCCCTGCCGTCCGGTTTCGGCAAGGCGACGTGGGGGATGACGCAACAGGAATTTATGTCGGTGCACAAAGTTCAACTCGCCCCTCCCAAACAGATGAACGACGCCGGTCCGTGGGCGGTGCAGGGCCCGGCCCCCGGCGAGTTGACCGTTTCGGGGGGAGCGCTGGGGGAGCCCGACATCCGGTCGGTCAGCCTCGGATTTCATCCGGAGTTAGGGCTGACCATCATCCATGTCCGCTTCCGTGATACGAACCATCCGGGCGAGCTGGAGAAGCTTCTCCCGAAATGGGGCGGCCCCTACGGAAAACCGAAGGAGCAGCGTCCCGGCCCCACGATCATCTGGGAGGACGAGAAGACCCATATCGAATTGACCTATCACACCGTTTCCCCCCGGCATCCGACCCCCTCCGATCACCTTGCTTTGGTCCTCTGGAGCATTCCCCTGATGGAGAAAATCGAAGCCTCCGAGGAAGAAGCGCATATCCCCGACGTCGAGAAGCTGGTGCCGTTGCAAGAGCCTCATCTTCAGGACTAATCCCCGTTTATTTCACCTCTCCGGCCGGATGATGCCCGGCCGGCCCACGTCTCTTTCCTAACGCAATATAGTCCTTTTCCCCCTTTGAAGTAAGCCGGCTTACCAATAGCGGTCACGATCGCTGAATTGGTAATCTCAGTTACAGAGAACCGCATTACGAATCGGGAGAAAGGGACCGATATGAAAAGGATGATCATCGTCTTCCTGGCCGTTGTATTTTGCGGGCTGGCGGCCTGCAGCGAAGAGGGAGGGAGAGGGGGGGCCGATGTCGTGCCGGGAGGGGGCGATCCGGTCGATGGAAGGGATTCCGGTTCGATCCAGGTGACCCCCGGTCAAACCGTCATCACGGCCGGGACCCGGCAGACGTTTAAGGCCGAGGGGACGGGGGGAGCCGACCCGGCGGTCCGATGGGAGGTTCAAGAAGGGGAGACCGGCGGATCGATCACCCCCGACGGAAATTACACCGCTCCCGAGGCCCCCGGGATTTACCATGTGGTCGCGGTGAGCCTGGAAGATCCGGCGGTTCGCGCGGCCGCCGAGGTGGAGGTGATCACCCTGGCGGTCATCTCCGTGGCGATCGAGCCGGCGGCCCTGACCCTCCCGCCGGGTGGAAGCCATCGTTTTACCGCATCGGTTTCGGAGAGCGATGAGACCGCCGTGACCTGGCAGATTGCAGAGGGGGAGGCCGGCGGGTCGGTGAATCAGGAGGGGGAGTATACGGCCCCCGAAACCCCCGGCGCCTATCATGTCGTCGCAACGAGTGTCGCCGATCCTGCGAAACGCGCCGAGGCGACGGTCCGGGTCTTCTCGGCTGAAGAGACGTCCCCCCGGTATGCATACGTCGCAAATGCCGTTTCCAATGAAGTGGCCATGTTCACCGTTGATCCGGTCACCGGCTCGCTTCACCCGATCGGCTCCATTGCGGCCGGGAGCCAACCGTATTCGATCGCCGTCGACCCGGCGGGGCGTTTCGTCTACGCGGGCAATTTCGCCTCAAATGACATTTCAATGTATGCGATCGATCCGGCGACCGGTCTTCTGACCGCGCGGGGGAGTGTGGCGACCGGGGAGGGGCCTTATTCGATCAGCTTTGATCCGTCGGGGCGCTTTGCTTATGCGGCGAATGAAAATTCCGCAATCGATGTTTGGATCTATCGGATTGACCCCGAGAGCGGGGTCTTGACGGCCATCGGAAACGTGAACGCCGGGATCAGCCCGATCAACATCGCCGTCGATCCCTTCGGCCGGTTCGCCTATGTGGCGAATCATAGCTCGAACGATCTTTCCATCCTGGCGGTCGATTCGGAGTCGGGAATGCTGACCCGCCTCGGCGAGGTCAGCGCGGGGAGTTCCCCGAGTGCGGCGGCGGTTCACCCCTCGGGGGCGTTTGTTTACGTCGCCAATTATGGGAGCGGCGACGTTTGGTCTTATCGGGTGGATGCGGCCACCGGCCGGCTCACGAAGAGCGGACAGGTCGCCGCAGGGGGCCATGCCTTCTCGATGGCGATCGACCCTTCCGGACGATTCGCTTACGTGGCGAACTCCGCCGCCAACAATGTTTCGATGTATCGGATCGATCCGGGGAGCGGCACATTGATCCCGCTCGGCTCGATCGGCGCCGGCGCTGCGCCGCGATCGATCACGATCGATTTCTCCGGGCGATTCGTTTATGTGGCCAACATGAATTCGAACACGCTTTCGACCTTCGCGGCCGACGCGACAACCGGTCTTTTAACCCCTCTGGGTCAGACCACAGCCGGGAAACAGCCCCGTTCGGTGAGGGTCGCCGGACCGATCCCGCCCCGGGAATCCCCCCGGTGAGTCTTCTCCCCAGCCGATCTCTTCAGGAATGAAGGTCTCCGCTCGACGGAATCGGATGTCCGTGATGCCGAGAGCGATCATTCCGCCGCCGATCGTCAAATAAGGGATGAGAATCGTCGAGGGGAAGAGGACTCAGCAGAAGAGGTCAATGAGAACAAGAGAGAGGACGAGACGCGTATCCGCCGGGTTCACGGGTGGGTCGAGGTTTCTAACAAAGGCAGGATTGTAAAGCCGGCCCCCACTGCTCATAGGATTCCAGGACCTGGCCGAAATCCTCAGAGAGGAGCAGATCCCACGGCTGATAGAACGTGATTGCAAGACCCGACCGCAAAAGGAGGCGCCGGAGGAGTTCAACCAGCGTGAGAGGCATCAGAATCCTGAAAGCCGTTTTGACGGTGACCGGTTTGACCAGGCCATAGGTCCAGATGCTGCGAGCCAGCATCCTTGCCGCGTCTACCCGTTGTTGCTCCGCCAACACATACGCGGCTTCGAGGCAGAATCCTCCGAGGCTTGCTTGCATCCGAGCGCGATCGGTGGACATCAAATCGGGGTCCGAGTGCCAGATCTTCATCGCGCCCCGCAGGGTGTCTAGGGCGCGCTGGCCTGTTTGATGTGGAGAAGCGGACATCTGTGTCTCCGACAGGCGGTAATCGAGCATCGAGCGATCCACGTGCACGAAGGCGCCGATGCGGGCCGCGCGCACCATCCACTCCCAATCGCAGGTGTAGCGCAGCGTTTCGTCGAACATCCCCGCCGTTTCCAGCAGGCTGCGGCGGAACATCACCGTGGGAGGATGCACGAAATTGCCGTGCACCAGCTCGCCATAGACCTTTCCGACATAAACATCGATGTCGGCCGGCGGCTGCGATGCGGGGAATGCATTCGCCGCCACCTCGACCTTGCGCCGGCCGGGATAGAGCGAGCTCAATCCCTCCGGGGCATCTCCGATTCTGGAATAGTAGGTCGCGCTGTGCGAACTTGAGACCGGGCCCTCTGCGTTGAACGCCGAGAAGTCCGAGCAGCAGAGGACCGCCTCGGGACAGCTTTGAAACGCGGCAACCTGGACCGCGATGCGCTCCGGCGTGCACAAGTCGTCCGCATCCATGAGCGCAATGAATTCGCCTCGGGCAGTCCGGCAGCCGGTGTTGCGGGCTCTCGCCAGGCCCCCGTTCGGCTGGTCGATGCCGCGCACCTTGTCCGCGTGCGCGCGGAGCACGTCGGCGGTTCCGTCGGTCGATCCGTCGTTCACCACAATCACTTCAATGTTCGAATAGGTTTGCGCGAGAACACTGTCGAGCGTCTGCGCCAACGTCCGATAGGCGTTGTACGCCGGAATCACAATGCTTACGAGCGGCCGAAGATTGTCTTGGGAATCAGTCATAAGAGTGCTGTTTTGCCATCCGTGAGAATGGGTTTCAATGCTTTTAGACGCTACGGGAGCGTTTAGTGGGAGTGTCCGTGATCATGCCCGTGGTCAGGGTGGTCGTGGTCGTGATGATCATGATCGTGGTGATCGTGTCCGTGATCATGTCCGTGATCGTGATCGTCGTGTCCGTGGTCATGACCATGATCGTGAGCGTGGCCATGGATGGCGGGGTTGTCATGATCGGGGTCCCAGGTGGTGTCTTTCCCCCGCCCTGCGGTGAGTTCGATCCGAAAGACCGATTTGACGTTGCTGCAGGCATTGTCGCCGTGCGGAACGATCAGCCGGAGCGGACCCCCTTTGGAGGAAGGAAGCGGACCGCCGTCGCGCTTGTAGATCAGAATGCCGTTTTCAAGCG
>JAHFEM010000200.1 GCA_023248505.1 Nitrospirota bacterium | reverse complement strand
AGCGGTATGCGGAGTTCTCCGATCTGCGCAACGCTTACCATGTCGGGATCGCCGAACGGTATGATCTCGTCAGCAAAGCGGGCGGCGCGCAGCAGATGGCGGGAGACTATCTTCACTTCGACGGCCGGGCCTCTCATCTCTCGGAAGGGAGCTGGGGGATTATCCGGGTGTTGGACAAGGAGACCCCCGACCTGAAGAAGCTTCCGGGTCAACCCGACATTCCAGCGTCGGCGAAGTCGATTTGTCCAGCCGATGCGCCGGTGAAGACCTTCAACGTGATCGCAGCCGACCGGGCGCTGAAGTTCAACAACAACGCGTCCGATTTCATCGAAGTCGACTTCGACCGGAAACTGCAGGTGGCGAATCCTTCCGGCAAGATCTTCATGCTCGAAGGTGAGAAATCAAAGGTCGCCTCCGACGGCTACCAACCGATGCCGTTGACGCTTCATGTCAACGTCGGCGACTGCATCAAAGTCAATCTCAAGAATGAAACCAAAGGAGGAAAGGTCTCCTTCAGCGCCGACCGTCTGGCGTTTGACCCGAAAGATTCCCAAGGGGTGAACGTCGGCAACAACCCGGGCGATCAGACGGTCGCCCCCGGCAAGAGCAAAACCTACACCTTCTACGCCCACCCGCAGTACGGGGAGATCGCGGCGCTGGTGTGGGATTGGGGGAATTTCATCAACAACGTCCGCGACGGCCTCTTCGGCGCCATCATCGTCGGCCCGAAGGGATCGAAGTACCGCGACCCCCTCACAGGGGACGATGTCTCGATGAAAAACGCCTGGCAGGCCGATGTGGTCATTGACCGATCGATTCCTCAGAATGTGACTCGGTCGGATTATCGGGATGCCTCGCTCTTCTTCCAGGATGAAGACAACATCATCGGGACCTCGTTTATGCCCTACATTCAGCAGATCGGCGGCTTAACCGGCGTAAACTACCGGAGCGAGCCGTGGATGCACCGGGAAGAGCATGGGTGTGATCTCGGCTCCATGTTCACCCCCTGCGTGGCGGGAGAATCGTCCCCCGTCACACCGACGATCATGGCCCATGCCGGCGATCCGGTGCGGATCCACGTCTTCGGCGCCTTCAACGAGCAGAATCAGATCTTCAGCATGGAAGGGCATGAATGGCCCTTGAAGATCAATATGGAAGGGGCCGACATGCTGAGCTCCGAGGAGTTCGGATCGTCCGAGAACCTCGACGTCTACGTCAAAGAGGGTGCGGGCGGTCCGTTCCATATCCCCGGCGATTACCTCTGGCAGAACCACCGGATGCCGTACGCGGCGGCCGGGCAGTGGGGCTACCTGCGGGTGTTGCCTGCGGGAGATCGCAAAATCCTCCCGCTCAACAGCGGTGCGGAACCGGGGGCGAAAAAGGTCGAGCTTCCGGATCAGGAGGCTCCCGAAACCCTCTCTCAACAGGGGAACATCCCCGGCCCGCTCTCCATGCTGGAGCGGTAATCCTCTCCAAGCGGGGCAGGGGGTGAAAACCTCCTGCCCCGCTCTCTTTCACGTCAAGGAGGAAAAAAGATCGTGCGTCTCGAATCAAACGTTCGCGTTATGCTGATTTTAGGACTGCTCCTCGGCCTCTCCCCCTTCGCCCTGGCCTACGAGGAGATCGATGTGCAAGAGGGGGGGACTTTGCAAGGAAGGGTGACCCTGCAGGGTCCGGTCCCGCCGCCGCGGATCTTCCCCCTGGTCCTCTATCCCTTCGGGCCCTTCTGCAAGAAGATTTCGGACGGCGAGGGAAATGTCCGACTCAAAGAGTTTGTCGTCTCGGCGGACGGCGGGTTGAGCAACGCGGTGGTCGCTGTGGAGAAGGTTGAGCAGGGAAAACGGTTCGAGCCGATTCGGTCGGAGTTTGTCGCAGTCGATTGCATGTTCCATCCCGCCGAGGTGCCCGACGAGGAGCAGTACGCCGTAAAGGAGGGACAGCTCCACCACGAACACCCGCTCGTGACGGTCCTTGAAAACCACCGACCGATTTCAATGATCAACAAAGATCCGGTGATTCATAACATTCAGGTCTTTCAGAACGAAAAAGGAAACATCATTTTAAATACGCCCCTCCCCGTTTCAACGGCGCCGCGCGGCGGCGTGCTTCACTTTGCCGCCGGCAAGCGAATTTCTCAGATGATCTGCGGGATGCATGAGTTCATGCAGAGCTGGGGATTCGTGGTCGACAACCCCTATTATTCCAAAACCAAGAAGGATGGCCGGTTCACAATCGACCGGTTGCCGCCGGGCACTTACAAAGTCACCGCCTGGCATCCCCATTTCGAGATCGTTGAAAAAGAGGTGACGATTCCGGAAAACGGCGCGGTGACCCTCGACTTCGAGTTCAACGCTCAGAAGGTGGAACGGCCGATCTATGAGATGCAGAAGGATCGGCGGATCAGTCCTGCGACGCCGCACAATCATATGGTCGAAGAGGGTGAAGAGCGCATCATCATGGAGTAGGAGAAAAAATGACCCTCTCAAACCGATATTTCCCCGTCGGGATTTGGATCGCCTTATTTCTCTTGACCGTCTCCAACGGCTGGGGTTATGAGGAAATGCCGGTGACGGAAGGAGCGACGATTACCGGGCAGGCGGTGCTTAAAGGGAGCCCGCCGCCGGCGCGGATCTATCACCTGGTCTTCTCGCCGAACATGGATCTCTGCGGCAGAATCTCCGATGGAAAAGGGAACCGCCTGCTCAAAGAGTTCCGCGTCGCGAGCGACGGCGGATTCCAGGACGTGGTGGTCGCGGTGGTCGGAGTTCCCAAAGGAAAACCGTTTGACTACACCCCGGAGCTGACGATTGAGAGCTGCCGCGTCGGCCCCTTTGTGGTTCCGATTCGAAATCAGCACCGGATCGCTTTGGTCAATAAAGACCCGATCACGCACGACATTCAGGCCTATACGCTGAAGGACGACTATACCTTCGCGATGTTCAACAAGCCATTGACCCCCGAGACGATCGCGACCAAGCCGGTGCATCTAAGAGAAGGACATTACCTCTTCCGCACCCAATGCGGGGTGCATGATTATATGCAGTCATGGGGAATGGCGGTCGGCAATCCCTACTTTTCGGTCAGCGGCGCCGATGGGCGCTTCACGATTTCCGATCTCCCGCCTGGGGAGTATGACGTGATCGCCTGGCATCCGCATATGCAAGTGCAGACGCAGCGGATCAACGTCGGCTCCGGCGGGGCGGCGGCGCTTCGGTTTGAGTTCGATGCGGCCGAAGTGAATATCCCTCTTCACGATCTTCAAACGGAGTATCGCCTGCAGACGGCGCTCATCCCCGGCAAAATCGTCCGACCGGATATCGAACTGCAGAGGGAGTCACGCTTCGATTCGGGGGGATGAAATAAAGGAAAGGAGTCGCGCTCATGTTTGCGATGCTCATTATATGGATTCATATCCTGGCGGCGATGTTCTGGATCGGGGGGATGCTCTTCTTCTCCCTCGTGCTCATCCCCTCGATGAGCGGCCTCTCTTCTCCGGAGCGGAACGGCTTCATGAGCCGGATCGGAGCGCATTACCGGAGGGCAAGTTGGATCTCCCTCTCGATTCTACTGATCACCGGACTCACCCGGCTCTACCAATTGGGATTTTCACCTCTGACGGCAGGCAACTGGATCTGGGCCAAGCTGGCGTTGGTCCTTCTGATGTTCATGCTCACCCTCTTGCATGACCTGGTGTTGGGACCCAAATCGATTCAAATCAGCCGCTCCACCACCGGCCCCCACCCGCTCCAGCAAACCGTTCGCTGGATGGCGCGATTGAATCTCGTGGTCGGACTCTTCGTGGTCTTGGCCGCCGTTTACGTCGCGCGGGGTTACTAATATCGTGTCGTTCAATTATAACCGGTCCGGCATTGGGGCCGATGTAAAGGAAGAGCAGATGGAGGATGGAGAAAAGCAAGAAAAGGTCCAGGGACCGATCGGCCCGACCCATTTATTGAAGGAGGAACACCGGGGGACGCTGTTAAAACTCGAGCTGCTGGAGCGCGCCCTCCTCTACTTGCTGCGCCCCGCCGAAGAGACTACGCTGGAGCGCGTTGAAATCGAGAAGGATCTATTGAAAGATCTGGCGGTCGCTCTGGATAAAGAGATCGGACTCCATTTTCGAAAAGAGGAAGAGGCGCTCTTTGCAATTTTGGCTGACTACATCGGCAAAGAGTATGGCCCCATTGAGGTGATGCTTCGGGAGCATGAAAAGCTCTGCGCCGCCTTCGTCCGCTGGAAAAAGATCGTTTCCCCCTTTTGTCGAAGCGGGGCGCCGATCGATGAAGCGGTCCGCAAGGTGGTGCTCGATCCGGGATTGCGGCTCGTGAACTTATTGCGGTTGCACATCCAAAAAGAGAATCAGATCCTTTTTGAAATTTCCGAATCGTCTCTCACCGGGGAAGAGAAAAAAGAGGTCATTCGTCGGATTCACGCCATCTCCGCCGAAGAAAAATAAAGGTTCGCTCCTGCCGTTGTCAGCCGATCTCAAGGGTTAATCCTTTCTGCCAGTAAAAATCGTAAAGCGCTTCCAGAAAGGCCTCCCCATCGTGCGGGAAGTAACGCTCCCCGTTAAAGTGAATCACCCCTTGATCGCTCAAGATCGTGAAAACCCGATGATTCGTGCAATGGACTTTCTCATCATCGCTCATGTAAAAGCGCAAATCCTTTCCACACGGCAAGATCACACTTAATTTGCGCATACCGCTCCCCTCCGGAGTAGAGTTGAATACTATCAATTTAATGGATGAGAAGGGGAAAGTGGATGATCTAGATCATGCGGAAGATTGATCTGGGTCAATCAAGAGGGGAAAACAAGCTAACTCCGGATGAGGGTTAGTTTTTCTTCGTCGATAATTGAAATCTTTTTCCCGTCGAGCCGAACCAGCTTCTCTCGCTTTAAGAGGGAGAGAAGCCGTACGACCGTTTCGGGCTCCACGCCGATCATCTCCGCGATCTCTTCCCTCTTCAGGTCCAGCTCGATGGAGATTTCCCGGCCGTGTCGGGTTCCGTGTTTCCTCCCCAACGTCAGGAGGGTCTCGGCCAGGCGCTCCTTGGCGCTTTTGAAGAGGAGCTGTCGACTCCGCTCTTGCGTATTTTCAATCTCTTCGCTCAACACCTTAATGACATTCATC
>JAHFEM010000199.1 GCA_023248505.1 Nitrospirota bacterium | reverse complement strand
AAGACAACGACCATCGCCAAGCGAGCCGCTCAGTTGAAGCGAGAGGGGAAAACGGTTCTCCTGGCGGCGGCGGATACCTTCCGTGCGGCGGCCGGAGAGCAACTTGCCATTTGGGGAGATCGAGTCGGCGCGGAGGTTATCCGTCATCAAGAGGGAGCGGACCCTGCTGCGGTGGCCTTTGATGCCGTGAGCGCCGCCCTGGCGCGGAAGATGGACATTGTCTTGATCGATACCGCCGGCCGCCTTCAGACGAAGAGCAATTTGATGGAAGAGTTGAAAAAGATCAAGCGGGTCATCGCCAAAGCGATTCCCGATGCCCCCCATGAAAGAATTTTGGTTCTGGATGCGACCACCGGACAGAACGCCCTATCGCAGGCGCGCCTGTTTCATGAAGCGATCGGGGTGACCGGAATCGTCTTAACGAAATTGGATGGAACGGCAAAGGGAGGAATCATCGTCCCGATCGTAGAGGCCCTTTCGGTCCCGGTCACCTATGTCGGCGTCGGCGAAGGGGTGGACGATCTGATCCCTTTCAACATCGAGTCCTTTGCGGAAGGACTTTTCGAAGAGAATAAAACACGTGAGGCGTGAGGAGTAAAAGCTTTAAAGTTTTTGACCGGATCCCTTACGTTATCCTTCACCCCTCGCGTGGTTTACGAAAAAAGTTCACTGTTGAACGTAATCACCCTGTTTTTTCCCTGCAGTTTCGCTTGGTAGAGGGCGCGGTCGGCATTTCGAATCAGCTCCTCGAAGGTCTCGGCGTCATCCGGGAAGGTCGCAAGCCCGACGCTGACGGTCAATCGCGTCAGATCGGAGAACTTCTTATGTAACGTCTCGTTCCGCTCGATCTCCCTGCAGAGTCTCTCCGCGATGATGCGCGCGTCTTCCTTGTTCGTTTGAGGAAGGATGATAGTGAACTCCTCTCCTCCGTAGCGGGCGGCCACATCGATCGCCCGGATATAATTTCGAAGGGCCTGGCCGAGCAGAATCAGAATCTCATCCCCTCCAAGATGACCATAGTTATCGTTGAACGCCTTGAAATTATCGATGTCCACCATAATGAGGGAGACCGGAATGCGGTGGCGTCTCGATCGTTCAATCTCCTCCGTCAAGCGTTCTTGAAAATAGCGCCGGTTCAGAAGGCCGGTCAGGACATCGGTGATGGAGATCCGCTTGAGCTCTTCTGTTTTCTCATAAAGCTCGGACCGCTCGATCGCGATCGAGATGTAACTGCCGATGGCCTGCAGCAGTTGGAGATCTTCCTCCGAGAAGACTTCGCCGGTGATCTTATCCGCCAGATTGATGACGCCGATGATGCGGTTTCTGAGTTTCAGCGGAACGCTGAGGAAGGAGGAAGTGCGGTACCTCGGTTTGGCGCCCTGCCGTATGCGAGGATCTTGATTCAGATCCTGAACCAGAAGCGGGACGCCGGTCTCATAGACCGATCCTGCAATCCCTTCGCCGGGCCTCAAATTGAACATTTCATAGATGGGGCGGTTAATTCCTTTCATCGCTTTCACCGAGAGCTCGTTCTTGTACTCGTCCAGGACCATCAGTGATCCTTGTTCTGCCTGAAGGAGCTGGAGGGTCTGCTCCAAGATACTATTATGGAGATGGTTAAGATAAAGCGGAGAATCGATCATGATCGTGAGATTGGAGAGGGCCATCATCACTTTTCGCTGTTCCGCCAATTGGCTTTGAAGCTCGATATTCTCAACCGCGGCTCCCGCCTGAGTGCAGAACGACGTAACCATCGCGGTATCTTCCAGGGTCAGAGGCGTGTCGAATATGGCCAAGGTTGTTCTTGCATTGCGCCCTTGATAGAGGGGAAACAAATAGCAGGAGGTGACGTCCGGCGGAAATTTCGACTTCAAGAGATCGAATGTCACATCGTTGAAAATGAACGGTTCGCTCCCGGTGCCCTTCTGGAAGAGAACGTCGAGCAGCGCTTCCGACGGATAGAGCCGTTCCTTCTTCTCTCCAAAGGCCGCCACGCCACGGTGAGATCCCTGTTTTTTGGCCTGATGAAAAATACAGGCGCTCTTCAAGTCGAAGAGGATGCCGAGGGTATTCAGCAGGGTCGTATAGAGGTCCGAAATACTATTGGCGCTCTTAAACTGATTTCCAATGCTCAGAAGGGTTGTCAGATGGGCCGCCTTCGCTTGGTATTGTCCGCGGCGGTAAATATTCTCCAACAGAGCGGTGGCGACGACTTGAAGATGGCGGGCCATCTCCTGAAGCCCCTCTTCCCGGAAGCGGGCGGTCTCGACGGAAACGGGCAGTTTCTCGGCTGATATGCCCCACTGGGACGCCTCCTGTTTAAATTGGGCGTATTCATCGTCACGATAGTAGACTTTCCCTCCGACCATGGCATAACGCATTTCGTTGGAGAGATGGATTGGAATGACGAAATAGTTCAGGTTGGCCTGACATTTGGTAAATGAGATCTGCCGGGTCTGAATCGCAAGTTCGACCTGCTGCGCCAATGAATTCTGGCAGAGCGTCTCTCTCTCTGTTTGATGGACCAAATGACAAAGCAGATGCTCATGGGCAACCGGTGTACAGGGCCGGCGCTTGGAGGGATCGTAGATGAAAAGTGAAAGACCCGTTAAGGAGGAGAGGGACAGTTGTATCTCTTCCCAGCGGTGCCTGCTTAGATCTAAGTGCTTTTGCATAAATGAATAGCCTATTCATGTAAGGAATATGAGCCGGGTGGGATTGCCATCTTTCTGTTTTTGTTTGTTCTTTATAGTCCGATCCTCTTTTCGAAGTCAAGCCAAAAGATAGTAAGATCTATTGAGGTGTGATATTATGCCATCAGGAAGGAGTTCTAGATGAATAGATTCAAGCTGCATTCGAATTTCACGCCGAGAGGCGACCAACCGAATGCCATCCGGGCCCTCTCGGAAGGGGTGCTTCGCGGGACGCCGGACCAAGTCCTCCTAGGGGTCACCGGGTCCGGAAAAACATATACCCTTGCCAATGTGATCGAACAGGTCGGAAAGCCGACCTTGGTCATCGCCCACAATAAAACCTTGGCGGCGCAGCTCTACCACGAGTTTAAGACCTTTTTCCCAGAGAATGCGGTCGAGTATTTCGTCAGCTATTACGATTACTATCAACCTGAGGCCTACCTTCCGGTGACCGACACCTTTATTGAAAAAGACTCTTCGATCAATGATGCCATCGACCGGATGCGACACTCCGCCACGCGATCGCTCTTAGAGCGAAACGACATCATCATCGTCGCTTCCGTCTCCTGTATTTACGGCCTCGGATCTCCGGAAGCCTACCACGACATGTTGGTCTACCTGGAGGAAGGGAAGGAGATCGAGCGCGATCAAGTCCTGAAAAAACTGGTGGAGATTCAATACGAGCGAAATGACTTTGATTTCTACCGGGGGACCTTCCGGGTCCGAGGGGACATGATCGAGATCTTTCCGGCTTCCTCGGAGGACCGGTGTATTCGGGTCGAGTTCTTCGGCGATTCGGTCGAAGCGATTTATGAGGTCGATCCCCTCCGCGGAACCATTCTTCAACGTCTCCCCAAGATCGCCATCTATCCCGGAAGCCATTATGTGATCCCGCCGGAGCGGGTCAATACGGCCCTTCACGGCATCGAGGAAGAGCTTCAGGAGCGGATTAAGTTTTTTCGGGATCGACAGATGCTTCTGGAAGCGCAGCGCATTGAACAAAGAACCGTCTTTGATCTGGAGATGATCCGGGAAATCGGATATTGCCAGGGGGTTGAGAATTACTCGCGCCACCTTTCGGGCCGCGCGCCGGGTCAGCCGCCTCCGACGTTGCTCGACTACTTTCCGGAAGATTTTCTCCTCATCATTGACGAAAGCCATGCGACGGTTCCGCAGATCGGCGGAATGCAGGCGGGGGACCATGCCCGCAAAGTGAACCTGATCGAATATGGGTTCCGGCTTCCTTCGGCGTTTGATAATCGTCCCTTGAAGTTTGATGAGTTCGAACAGTTTATGCGCACCACGATCTATGTCTCGGCGACGCCCGGCCCCTATGAACTCGAGAAGGGCAAAGACCGAATCATTGAGCAGGTGATCAGGCCGACCGGACTGATGGATCCGGAGGTCGTCATCCGGCCGGCGAAAGGGCAGGTGGACGACCTTTTGGAGGAGATCCGCAAGCGAATCGCGCAATCCGAGCGGGTGTTGGTGACCACGCTCACCAAGAGAATGGCGGAGGACCTCACGGAGTATTATCAGGAGATCGGTCTCAAGGTCCGTTATCTTCATGCCGATATCGAAACGATGGAGCGGATGGAAATCATCCGCGATCTTCGATTGGGGAAGTTTGATGTTCTGGTCGGGATCAACCTTCTGAGGGAAGGACTCGATCTTCCCGAAGTGTCGCTGGTGGCGATCTTGGATGCGGATAAAGAGGGTTACCTTCGCTCCCACCGCTCTCTGATTCAGACGGCGGGGCGGGCGGCCCGGAATGTGACGGGACGGGTGATCCTGTATGCCGACACCCTCACCCGATCGATGAGGATGATGATTGATGAGACGAACCGGCGCCGTGCCATCCAATCGGACTACAATGTGAAGCATGGCATCACCCCCGAATCGATCCGGAAAGCGATTCCCGAGACGCTCCGCGAGATCGTCGAAGCCGATTACTACACGGTTCCGATTGCGGCGGAAGAGGGGGAGAGGTATATTCCTGAGGAAGAACTGCCGCGGGTCCTTCAAGGCTTGGAACGGGAGATGAGGGACGCGGCCAAGCGCCTGGAGTATGAGAAAGCGGCGGAGATTCGGGATCGTATTAAGCGGCTCAAGGAGATGGAGATGGGGCTTCCGAAGGAACGCTCATGAGCTTCTTCAATCGGGCGGCTTAGGCCTGCTTGTACGTATAGATTCCGAGGATAATACCGAGGAGGCTGAGAAGGTTAATCCGGAAGGTAAAGCCGAGGGTCAATGTCACCAGGTGGAGATCGAAGGTAAAAGGAGGGGTAATGCCGATATGATATCCCTTGAGAAAGACATCTTTCAGTAGGCCGGAAGGGGAGAAGAGTAGGAGAATTTCTCCCATCACTCCTCCCAGCAGTCCTCCTGCCAAGACGAAGAAAATAAGCAACCAAGGTGTTCTTTTTAAGACGGCCATCGTT
>JAHFEM010000198.1 GCA_023248505.1 Nitrospirota bacterium | reverse complement strand
AGAGGCTGCTCTCCAACGCCAGCGCGTAGAGAAAGAGCCGCCGGTTCATCGCGACACGCCGCGGCCGGCCGCTTCCGGAGGGGCCTGTTGGAAGGGGTCGGAGGCCAGCATCCGGTCGATCAGGCGCTCCGCCATCTCCGAGAGATACTCCCCCATCTGAGGGCCGTGAAACGACATCCTCGCCTCATAGGCGTCGGTCCGGTAGAGATCGTGCGGAAGAAGATAGCCGATGTAGTCGTTGGCGAAGCCGATGATGATCGCTTCCATTCCCCGCGCGCGCGCATGGGCTTTGATCTTCTCCCCCAAGAGCACGCTCAGATCGGCCGGGATTCCGACCAGAAGGAGGGGGCCGATCCGGAGGGTCTGGAGGATCGTTTGCGTGTCGAAGAAGGGGCGCGAGAGAAAGGAGGCGAGGCGCCGGTCCGATCGCACCTTGACTTGAGACGGCGGAAGGTGGACGGAGAGGATGCGCGCGGAGAGGGGCGAGACCTCTTCGGGAAGCGTCCGCCGGGATTCGCGGACCTTCCGGGCCAACTCCCGTCCCATCGCCTCCGCCTGCCGGAAACGGTCCGACCCCTTCGGGGGATGGGCGGTCTGGTCGGCGACCGACCCGGCGGTGAAAAGGGCGATCCCCCCCTGCGCTTCGAGGGCGGCTTCAAAAAATCCGGGGTAGTCGCCGGAGAAATCGAGATTGTCCGGCTTGAGGACCGTCGCATGAGCGGAGAAATTGACCAGCGTGGCGATCGTCTGCCCCACCTCTCCGACGATCTCCACAAAGCGGACCTCGGGATCGACCGGCCCCGACGGGTTCATCCGGTTGCGGATCAATTCAGGGGCCAGGGCCGCGCCGTGGCTGATCCGGGCCGGCTGAATCGCCCCCTCGGCGCGGAGGGCGGCTTCGGCCATCGCGTCGGTGGTCTTTTCAAAGAAGGCGCGGTCGAACGGGCCGGCGGCAAATTGCTCTAAAAACCCGCTCGACAGCGCCCCCGGACCGGAGTGGGTATGGGTGGCGGCGATCATCAGCCCGCGCCTCGGGAAGGAGATCTTCGCCCGAATTTTCTCCAGGACCGCATCCCTTATCTCGTCGGTGACGGCGAGCAGATCGGCCGAGATCAGGAGGACCCGCTCGTCCCCTTGCTTCAAGGCCAGGGCCCGTACGAAGAGGGGGTCGTGCGTTCCCTTCGCCGTCTCCACGCGCTTGCCGTATCCGGCCAGCGGGAGGCCGGGAGAGAGGGGAAGCGCGATCTTGGCCGCGCCGGCAAGGAGCACCGGACGGGAAGCGGCCGCGGGGCGAGGCGGGGCGATCCGGTCCATCTCGGAGAGCGTGGCGCGGTAGAAGCCGGCGCGATCGAGCGGCACTTCCTGAATCGAGAGACAACCCCACAAAAGGGTGCTGAGAAAGAGAATGATAGAGAGGCGATGGCGTTGTCTTTTCATCGGCGTCCTATGAACTTCCCCCCTCCCTTACAAATACAAAGGAGGGGAATTGAGATCACTTCATCCGCTCCCCGTCCCCATTCAACAACTCCAGCAGCGCCCCCACCACCTTCGGCGCCATCTGGGAGCCGATGGAGACGACCTCTTCGTAGTGGTCGCCGTCGCCGCAGCGGTCGGTTCCATATCGAAGGGACGGCTTGAGTCGAGGGGGGACAAAATCGTTGGCAGGGATGATGTAGCCGAGCTCATCGTTCCCAAGCCCGATCACGAACCGGAACGCTCCCGACATATACTTTTGAAGGACCGGCTCCGGCGCAACGTCGGGGTGGGCGGGGGCGATCCGCTCTTTTCCGCTCCCCCCCAGTCTTCTCTTCCGATCGGTATAAGCCCAGCAACGCTTCTTCTCCATCAGATGGCCGCCGAGGGAAATCTCCGGAAAGGGCTCGCCGGGGAGGGTGATAATCTGCGCGAAAGTCCCCTCCGCCGTCTCGAAATTGATCAGATCGACTTCGGTCAGCAGGTCGGGCCCTTCCTTCCCGGCCGCTTTTCCGTCGCGATAGGTTTCTCTTTGAAAAAGTCCCTTGTCGTAGAGTCCCCGCAAGAAGGGGTTGTCGAACGGGACAAAGAGCGGCCGGGAGCGGACCTCGATCCGAACGATCGGTTGGGGCGATTGTTCCCGCAGCGCTTCCAGCGCGGTCCAGGCGGCGAGCTCCCCGATGCGCTGGACTTTTGACCAGGAGCGCTCCGGGACCGGCTCATGCTCCTCATCCATCACACGGACCCTCAAGGGGGTGAGGAGGCCTCCGACGCTGCCGCTGACGTAAATGGCGAGGCCGCCGATCCCCTCCGCGCGCCGCCCCCCGACGGAGAATCCCCCCTCCTCGACCCCTTTTCGAAGGTAATGCGGAAAGTCGGAGGTGATGAGACTGCTCCCCGCGCCGACCGTTTCGGGATGAGGGGACCAGTTGATCAGGGTCGCGATGGTCTTCCCGTCGAGATCCTCCGCCCGCATTACCCGAAGCTCGTCGTCGATCACGATCGGATCGCGCAGATCGTTGATCAACACTCCGAATTGCGAGAGGGGACGCCCTTTCCCCCAGGTCAGCCGGGCGGGGCGGCGCGCGGCCCAGGCCCGGCGGATCGCTTGCTCGCTCTGCGCGATGATCCACGCGATCGTCCGGGGGTCTTTCCCGTCGATCGAGAAATTCGGCCCCCAGAGGCCGAGGGTGTCGATCCCGCCATGCGTATGGGTGCCGGCGACGATCACCTGCGTAAGCCCGAGATCGGCCACCCGCTCTCGGATGCGGAGGACGTCGGGATAAGAAAAGCCGACGACGTCGAGCGCCACGATCGCCAGCGTCGTTTCTCCCTGCGCCAGGACCAGCGCCCGCGCCCAGAGGGGATCGTGCACGCCGGTGGCGGTGTAGTACGGCCCGTGGTGGAGGAACCCGGCGAGAAAGGGGCCGTCCCACTTTCCGTTGCCGTTCAGATCGGTGAAGGGCTCTCCCCGCCGTTTCGGGAAGGCCGGATCGGGGGCGTCATATCGGCCGTTACCGTTCCGGTCTTCAAACGGTTCCTGCCAGAGGCGGCCCTTCTCGTCGGTCGGGGTGATGGGCAACGCCGCCGCCCCGGCCAAGAGGCGAGAATCGGCGGGAGGGTCGGCCCGTACGGATGAGGCAAGCCAGGCCGGCGCGAGAAAGGAGAACACGGTCAGGAACAAAGCGAGAAGACCCCATCGGTTCATTCGTCGAAGGCCGATCATCCGAGACCTCTATCTTAAATAGATTGGATTCGAGTAAATCCAGGGCCGCCAGCGGTCGCCGAGGAGAAGAAGCCATTCCACCCGGTAGACCCCTTTTCCTTTTGGATAGAACGACAGCGTCGTTCCCTCTCCGCGATCGACCACCACGCCGTCCTTGATCAACCGGAACCTCCCCGATTGAGGGGCGCGGGCGTAGAGCTCGATCCCTTCCCGAAAGGGGAGCGCTTCCCCCATCCGTCCGTCGTATTTTTCACCCCGTGCGCCGAAGCGAAAGCCGGTTGCATCGGCGAGGATGTCGAAGGAGACGTAGCCGCGCCCTTCCGCCAGCGCCTCCAAAAGAGCGGTCTGATCGAGCGTGGCGACCAGGAGATGGGTATTCACAAAGCGGAAGGAGCGCGCGTAAGGATCGATCTGCCGGCCGAAGAGGCGGACATTTTGATGGGCATCGTTCCCGGCGATGCCGGCCACCCTCCGGGACTGTGTCGCCCCATCCCAGAGCAGCAGCTCTTTCTCCGGCCGGTCTAAAATCGAAAGGAACACCTCGTCCGGATAGCGGTCGAAGACGAAGAGAATGTCGAAGAAATAGTTGAAGTATCGCCCCTTATGATCGGTCGCATCATCGAAGATGTCGTAGATTTCGATTCCGTCCAGGCCCTTCAGTCTCCGCCACCCCGGATAGGTCCTCGGGTGCGCGGCGAAGACGAGCACCCCTTCCGCTTTCAGCCGATCGACCGCCTCTTGCAGCGGCATTCGCCGGTGGTCGAGGTATTCGTTCATCCCGATGGCGAGGAGCGAGGCCCCTTCCTGGATGATCTCCATCCCCCGGATGACCAGAACCCCCTCCTGCCAGCCGTGCATCCCCTCCTCGAAAATCCGGGGGTTGGTGTGATCGGTCATGATGATGAACTGAAGCCCCGCCTCGGCGGCGGCCCGGAGAATCTCTTCGGGCCGCCCCTCACTGTCGTGCGAGAGATAAGAGTGGACATGGACCGCCCCGCGGACATCGCGAAAGTCTTCCAGGGGCGGCGCGGCGACGGTGTGGGGTGGAAGCGATTGGAGATCGTTTCGCAACGCCTGTAAGGACGCCGTGGAAGCGCAGGAAAAGACAAGGGGGAGGAGCAGAAGCAGGGCGAAGCGGACGCGACGCCCCCGGAGGATTCGTCTTTCTTTTTCACCGATTCGCATTGGAGAAAGACCCCGTCTGCGCGTTCCTACAGGATGAAGAGGCGATTTCTACGTGTGATTATTATTGTATCGACCTCCCGTCCGGATCTCCGTAAGCTGGATTGCACGTCGCGCCGGTCGGATCGATTTTCTTGATTAATGGGGGGAGATATGCTAAATAAGGTGGGCTTTCGGGGCGCGTGGCGGAAACGGTAGACGCAGCAGTCTCAAAAACTGCCGAGGGCAACCTCATGCCAGTTCGATTCTGGCCGCGCCCACCATCTCACTTCTGAGTTAGAAAGTCTTCTCTTTCCTGATACGCCTCATCGTCTCACTCAATAACGGTTCTCGTCACGGTTTCAATCTCAAGTGGATTCCAATCATCCTCCCGATCGGTCAGCGGCCGCTCAGCCACGATCGGCGCGGAGTGGAGGCCGGGCTTTCGGCGCTCTGTGCCGAGACGTTTCCCGCTGCGTCATAGGCGGAAACCGTATAGCTGTAGGTCGTGGAGGCCGTTAAGTTTTTATCCGAGTAACTCGGCGAGGGGGCGGTCCCTACTTGCGTTCCGTTTCGGTAGACCCGATAGCCGGTCACCCCCACGTTGTCGGTCGAGGCCGTCCAGGTCAGGTTGACTTGGCTGGAGGAGGCGGCGGTCGCCGTCATTTCAGTCGGGACCGAGGGAGCGGCCGTGTCGGGCGGGGCGGCGGTGGTGAAAGTATGATCGGCCGAGGTCACCCGGTTTCCTGCCGCGTCACTGCTCAGCACACGGTAAT
>JAHFEM010000197.1 GCA_023248505.1 Nitrospirota bacterium | reverse complement strand
TCTTGCTATTCTTGAGGCAGTTGTCCGATGAACTGGGGATTGAGCAACTTGATCAGCACGTCCGGCAACTCTCCAAGGGCTCGGGTGTCTGCGCGGAGGAATTGCCGTGGGTAGCGCTCAAGGTGTCAATGCGGATTGGCCATCTGAAGACACTAATGCAGGACGCGGAAAAACTGCACCGCGACGGACATCAGTCGGCTTATGAGAAAGAAGCCAGCATTATTTACGGTTACCTGCGTGAGGCGTGGGAGCGGGGCCTTGAGGAGGTTCTTCTAGGAGGTGTCGTCGAACGCTACAGACCCGGTGTGCAGACGCAGCAGGTCATCAAGATTGCAGATATCACCGTAGAAGATTGCAAGGCCCTGGAAACTGCCATGACGAAATGCTCCAAATGGCTGCCCGGCCATGACCAGGCTGCAGCGGCACGGGTCGAAGTTCCGGAGCCGACTGTTCTCAAGGCCGATATCGATGCGCTGGAAAAATGGGTGTCCGGTATTCGCAAGCGCCGCAAATGAGGTCGCCGGGAAGCTGTCAAAGTAGCCCGGCCGGAAATACCCGGGCCAATACGACTCTGTCCGGTCGATCGGGAAGGTGGCGAGACATAACACCGATCATTAGCGGCCCGTCCGTTGCAGCCGGAGCATTATCCTTCCTTTCTTTCCGTAATTCTGAATTCTCAGTCTCCTACAATATATGGAATCGTAGGTGAAAGCGTGACTTTCGTTGGTATTGCCTGCCAGATCACGTTCTGATTTTCACAAAAAAGAATTTCACAATCTATACTCCGTCCTTCATCATCATCTATATTATTATGCAATTCCGAAAGCAACCCGCGCTTCCTCCCGTTTCGGCGATCTCCTCTCAATGCTGAGATTGCTGAAAGGGATCACTACTCCCTTCAAGCTAATTGACGCCCCCTTCCTTAGCGTTCTACCCTTCCATCAAGGATACTTCGTGTTCAAGCAGTCACGATCTCTTGAGCAAAAAATTAGAACAAGGAGGTTCTTGAGATGGAAATAAAAAAGCAGTCACCGTTTTAAAGTCGCCGGAGGGTTATCGGATCTTTAACGAAAAAGAGGAGGGCAGCATCAAAGTCCTCTTAAAACCGGGGAGTTGATTCCTTCAGTTGTGCTGCTTGTGAAATGGGGAGAGGAAAGCGTCAGCGGGAAAAAGGGGCGAGCGCCTGATCGCAGAGCGCTTCGGCGTTGAACCGGCAGATCCGGCATTTGTTGATCGAACCGCTCGGTTCAGCATCCCTTTTTCCCTGCCAGTAATCGACCGCCCAACGCAGGTCGCGCTCGGCGATCTCCGGTCGGAACGGAAAAAGATGAAGGGTGAACGATTTCTCTTGGCGGAGAATGGGAACCGGAGAAGGGAATGTTTTTGCCCGAAGTTGCTCCGTGACCTCCAGAAGTGTTCCCGTCAGATCGGTGGGGAGAAGCTTGACGTGAGGAAGCGTCGCCGGGAAGATCGCGACGGCGCAAAGTAAAGAGTCAACATTAAATTGACTCTGTTGGAGAAGCCAGCCGTAGAGGTTGGCCTGCGTTTGTTGCGAGGGGAAGAGATTCGAGCGGCGCGAGAATTTAAATTCGACCAGCAGTTTGGCCGATCTCCCCTCCAATTGAACGAGGTCGGGCCGTCCCCAAATCGGGATCTCCTCCCAGACTCCTTCCATCGGAAATTCGAAAAGAGTCAGGCTCTCCCCACGATGGAGCGAAGCCTCAATCTCCTCCCGGGTGACGGGGATCGCCCCTTCTTCCAGCCGCGCATGGCCTTCGGCCCCTTGCTCCATCGCCGGAGAGGTCGGCTCCACTTCTGGGAACTGTATCGCAAGATCGACCTTCTTCTCGCAATACCGCTGTTGTGAGAGGGTGGAGACCATCAGGATTTCTTGTTGGTGCCGCAGGGGGGTCATCGGCCGAAGGAGATCCCGAGCGATTCGGCGGCCCGAACCAGCTCGCCGTCGGCGGGTACATATTTTAAACCCCGGGTCGCCTCGGAAAGAGGAACCGAGCAGATTTCGGTTCCTTTCAAGCAGACCATCTCGCCGAACCGGCCTTGCGCGAAAAGATCCATCGCGGCGACACCGAAGCGGGTGGCCAGGATTCGATCGTACGGGGTCGGCGAGCCGCCCCGCTGGATGTGACCGAGAACCGTGACGCGGACATCCATCTTGGTGCAATGGCCGATCTCCTCGCCGACTTTATTCCCGATCCCTCCAAGCCGCAATGCGTAGCCTGTTTCGGAACGTTTAATGACCGACATCTCTCCCCCAAGAGGCGTAGCCCCTTCGGCGACGACGACGATCGAAAAGCGACTTCCCTGCTCGTAACGAGCCATGATCTTCTTGCAAACCTGGTCGATTTGGAATGGGATCTCCGGGATTAAGATCACATCGGCGCCCCCCGCGATCCCCGCTTCCAGGGCGATCCATCCGACGTAGCGACCCATCAGCTCGACCACAATGACCCGATGATGGCTCTCCGCCGTGGTGTGGAGCTTGTCGAGTGCTTCGGTGGCGGTGTTCACCGCGGTTTGAAATCCAAAAGTTAAATCGGTGGCTGGAATATCGTTGTCGATGGTCTTTGGAATACCGATCGTGGGGACCCCCATTTTGTAAAGGTGGTCGGCGATCTTCAAAGTGCCATCGCCCCCGATGACGATGAGGGCGGAGAGTCCGAGTTCCTCGAAGTTCTTTTTCAGTTCTCCGGAGAGGTCGACCTGTTCCTGCTTTCCTTCAACCGTTCTGGTCATCTGCATCGGGTTGATGGTGCTGGTCGTTCCTAAAATCGTTCCCCCGGTCGGGAGGATCCCCCGAATGTTCCAAGGGGTCATCGGTCTTATTTTGACGGGAGAGAGGAGGCCGTCGAAACCCTCTTCGATCCCGATCACTTCACAGTTATGCTTGACCTTGGACGATTTTACGATGGCGCGAATGACGGCATTGAGCCCGGGGGCATCGCCGCCTCCCGTTAACACACCGATTTTCATCTTTCCCCCCGTTTCTTTTTGTGAATAAGGTGATAGAGCTTCAGGCATTTTTCGGCGGAGGCGTCCCACGAATAATTTCCCTCCATCCCGTTTCGGATCAGTGCACGCCACTTCTTTTTCTCTTTGAAGAGAGAAAGGGCGTTTTGAATTTGCCGAAAGAATGCGGTCGCGGAGTACGCCTTAAACTTAAACCCGTTTCCCTGCAATGTATCCGGATTGAATTGGGCCACGGTGTCGTCGAGTCCCCCCGTGGCGCGGACCACCGGCACCGTGCCATAGCGAAGGCTCATCATCTGGTTTAAACCGCATGGTTCATATTTGGAGGGCATCAGAAAAATATCTGCGCCGGCCTCGATGCGGTGTGCGAGGACATGATCATATGCGATCTTTACGATCGCCTGCTTCGGATACTTCTTTGCCAGCGCTTCGAGTTGCACCTCATATCCCTTGTCACCGTTTCCTAAAATGATCCATTGCGCCCCGGTCGCCATCACTTTATCGAATACCGCGACAATCAGGTCGATTCCCTTCTGCTCGCTCAACCGGCTAATGATTGCAAGGAGTGGAACCTCTTTCTGAACGGGAAGACCGACTTCCTTTTGGAGCGCAGTTTTACATTTTTCTTTTCCTTGGAGCGTCTTTGCATCATAGGCGGCGGCAATATAGGAATCCCGCGCTGGATCCCACTCTTCGGTATCGATGCCGTTTAAAATCCCATATAGATCTTTTCTTCGTCTTCGAAGGACTCCTTCTAAGCGGTGTCCGTATGCAGCCGTTTGGATTTCCTTGGCATAACCGGGGCTGACCGTTGAGAGGGCGTCGGCAAAGACAAGTCCTCCTTTGAGAAAATTAATTTTCCCGTAAAATTCTAAGGCTTCATGGGTGAAGTAATTCCAAGGTAAATTAAGAAGATGCCAATCGTAATGCCAGAAGATTCCCTGATAGCCGAGATTATGGATGGTGAATAAGGTTGAGATTGCCTGAAAAGAAGGTTCAGCAGCATAAGCTGTTTTTAAGAAGACGGGAATTAATCCGGTGTGCCAATCGTGACAGTGAAGGACGTGAGGTTGCAGGCCCAGAACTTTAGCCGACTCTAAAACGGCACGCGAGAAGAAGACAAACCGGGCCGCATTGTCGGGATAGTCTCCTTCGTTGGTTCCATACAGGCCGGGTCTATTAAAGTACAAATCATTCTTGATGAAGTAGTATTGAACGCCGGCAATTTCGCAAGAAAAGATCTCCCCGCTCTCAGATCGATCCGAGACGGGGACGGTCACTGTGCGCCCGGTCGGTTTTAAGGGAAAGCGCTGCTGATCAATCTGTGAATAAAGAGGAAGGAAAACGGAAACCGATGCGCCGCGCGATACCAATGACTTCGAGAGGCCGCTGATGACATCCGCCAGTCCACCTGTTTTTGCGTAGGGAGCCGCCTCGGAAGCGGCCATTAGGATATTCAATTTTCTTTCCATTGGACTCGCCATTATTCCATCCGAATGAGTATACAATCTTAACGGTTTTGGTTGTCAATGTCGATACTGAGTGTAACAGTCCCGTCCGGTTTATTCAGTACTGATGGAGAAGAGACCAAGAATCGGAAACGTTGCCTAAAGACAACAACTATTGTCCTTCCGTATTTTTTAAACAACAACGTGAAACTCGAATCAGAGTTCGCGCCAGGATGGCTTCCCTAAATACTTGATTACACATATAAAATAAAATTTTACGGGAGTCCGTGTTGGCACGGATGTTGCTTTTCATCTCCGAGCAGAGAGCATTATATCCCATCTGGAGATTGAGCAGATTGATGCCAATGATGAACGAAAAGACAATCCAAAATGAAGTATCCTGCTTTGGAGTGGGTCTTCATTCCGGAGAAAAGGTCCACCTGAAACTGATTCCTGCCCCCGAAGGGAGCGGCATTCGCTTCTGCAGGACTGATCGGGGCGGGGTCCTGATTCCGGCAAATGCCACCCATGTGGTTTCTACTCACTTGTCTACCACAATCGGGGTCGGGGAGACAACCGTCCAGACGATCGAGCACCTTCTCGCGGCGATCGCTGCATTCGGCATCGACAATCTCATCATTGAGTTGGATGGCCCGGAGGTCCCCATTTTAGATGGCAGTTCAGCTCCTTTTGCCCAACTC
>JAHFEM010000196.1 GCA_023248505.1 Nitrospirota bacterium | reverse complement strand
AAATCCGATTGTTCGGCCGAAGCCCCCGTCCTCCCGCCACTCCGTCCAACTGCCGCTGCCTTCCTTTTGGGAGAAGATCTCAATAGCGATACCGTCATGTCCCACATCCTTGGCATAATCGGCGTGCATGAAGAGTTGATCCCCCTCCTGGCTGTAGATGCCATTCCAATCGGGGAAAGTGGTGGAATACCACTGTCCGCGAAGGTGGGCGCCGACCATGGCCGGCGGCAGAAAACAGATTCCCTGGGTGGCCCATTCCAGATGAACCGGCGATGAATCGTCATAAGCGGTAATGGTCCAGAGATTGCCGTCGTCAAACACGTTCGGCTTCGGGGGGGTGGCATAAGCGTTGGCCGACCCCAGCAACAATAAAACAGCGAGTAGAAAAACCGGGTTTTTCATCTTCCCCCTCCCTCATGATGTTTTCAAGATGGACTTCCCGTTTTAGAGCAAGAAGCCCACAGTGGGTTACGTGCCGCAACCCAATTGGTCACAGGAGCAAAAGAGATGCCGTCCACAGAGACTGGGAATCAGCGTATATTCATCGATCAAATCAGAGTCAACAGGCCTCGCAGCGAGGATCATTGGATACAGTGTATCTTTTGATCATTCATAAATTGAGATCCGGGATGCATGTGCTGACCCCCGAAAGGGCTTACATACGGCTTAAAGGATTCATACGCCGCGGCGTCCTCCTCCTACGGAAGCGCCCCGCCAAAGGGAATACCAAATCCGTTTTCCCTCGCATTCGAGAGTCTTCACGTTGCCCCTCAAACTTTATCCGCTTCTCTTTTTTCCGCATTATTTAACTGAACATTCAGTTATCGGAATATTATTTTTTCCGCCGGCCAACCGCTTCCTTGTCGCCTCGTCCAAACTCCACCCCGTCCCGCGCCATTCCGGGATCTTCCCCCTCTAAGGACCCTTTGCAAGAGTTTTTGAGAGTTTGTTCTGCGGGTGATGATTGTGCAAGAGGCGGTACGTAGAATGAGGCGGGGATGTTGCGGAGAGGGAAGATCCGGGGAGGCGGGGGCGGGTTTTTGGCGGCGGAAAAGATTGATTGCGGTAACTGAACGTTCAGTTAAGTTTGTTTCACGCGGGGGACCATCCGAAATGGATCCGCGGCTCTTTTTTTGGTTGTATCTCTATGTAGATTCTATGTAGAATAGATGATGCGTCTATTTGAAGAAGTCTGGTTTAGAGGATCGGGCGCCCTTCGTTTGGGAGCAAAGGTCTATCATGACGAGTGGAGCGTC
Organism: Nitrospirota bacterium; assembly: GCA_023248505.1. Lineage (GTDB taxonomy): Bacteria > Nitrospirota > Nitrospiria > SBBL01 > Manganitrophaceae > Manganitrophus. The sequence continues at coordinate 3,891 of JAHFEM010000196.1, read as the reverse complement.
TGGCTCGAGATGGCGCGCGCCTTCGCCGGAACGGAAAGGATCATCCCGAAGGAGGGAGGACACAAGTACGATTGGAATCACAAGCTGGCCTATCGACTCTCCCGGGAAGATTTGGGGAAATTGGGATGGGCGTTGGAAGCGCCCAAGCCCGGGAATCTGGTGGAGCTGATCCATCAGTACCAGGGGAGACGGAAGCAGCTTTCGGTCGTGCTGGCGGAGAATGGCGTCTTCTTCTTCAACGGTCAACAGAGCCTCTTGGGGAAGAAAGAAGAGTTCCAGGTCTCGGTCCCTTTAGGAGGGGACGGAATCTGGAAATTTCGCCAGTGCATCCGACTGGCTTATGAGGAAGCGGTATGTCAGGAAAACGAATACGCAGAACACGGGAAATGAAGCACGTAAAATTGGTGGATGTCTTGCCCACCGACGAGCGATTCGTGCCTCTCCGGAGATTTTTGGCCGGATGTCCCGCGTCCAAAGAAAACAAGATCCAATATAGAAATACCATCCACTATCTTCTGGAGCGTCAGTACCTGGATGTGATCGCAAAGCAGGTTCGACAGCGCGCAAGACGGCTCTACAACCGGGATCAGATTCCCTTGGTGCGGCAGATGGTCGCCATGCATCAGAACGGCCTCACCCTGGAAAAGGCCTACGAGATCGCGCGCCGGCGTCAGCAGGAGAAGGAGGGGCGATTGTTTTGAAGAAAAAAAAGCCGCAGTACGCGGTAGGCGAGGAGGCGGCCCTGGTGCGGACTCAGGTCCTTCTTTATTCGGAACAGTACCGCCGGCTGCTTCGCTGGAAGAAACGGACCGGCCGATCGATGATCGATCTCATCCGCCGCGGAATCGATCGGGAACTTGCAGAGGAAGAGGCCCGACTGCGTAAATCGCGGCATGAATATTAAATGCGAAGAGATTCCTGATTTACAGATCTTGAAATTTAAGCTAAGATGATTCCCCAGACCATAAGGTCCGGCCGGAGCACCGGCATGATTCTCGCCTCGATATGAAGAAACCCCAAAAACGTCCACAAAAGAGTGTCCACGGCTCCACAGGCTGTAAAGCGCTGATCGTGATTGATCAAGCGCCCATTCGGAAAAACGCGCTCTCTGAATTCAAGCGGGCGCAAAAAACGCTTTTAAAAAACAGGCAGGAGTTGTCTCATTATTTGAATGTCGTTCGCCCTTCCTACTGGAATTGGATCACCGGTATTGCCGGAGAAAAAATGGAAAAGGTCGCAAGGCTCCAGAGTGAACTGCAAAACAAGGCAATTTTGCTCGGCCGCATTGAACAATTGGTTTATGAAGAATTCGTCTCGCCTCAAAAAGCCTATGAATTCGCAAATCAGGAATATGAAGAAGCAAAACATCAGGCTGGTCAGGGCAACATGAATGGGGGCGAACCGAATTCTGAATCTGACCAAGACCCGGAAGATCCTTTCGAGGAGGAAGTGGTTTTTGAGGAACTATTTGAGCGTATGGCTTCATTTATGGAGGGTAGCCGACCCAAGAGAAAAAGAGATCGAAAAGAATTCGAGTTCATTGAATGTCAGAAAAATCAGAAAGAACAAAAGATTAAGAATCTATATCGACAAATGGCTCGGACTCTTCATCCGGACACAGGTTTGGAGTCAAATGAGTCTGCTCGGGAACTCTGGTCGGATGTTGTCGCCGCCTATAAGGCAAATGACTTAGAGACATTGGAAATGTTATCGGTTTCTGTCCAGTTGATTTCCGACCCTCAAGCGAAAGCGGTCGGAATCTTTGATCTGAATCGGCTTTCTGAATTCCTCATCGCTCAGGGCCAGAAAATAAAACAGGAGATAAAGCTGTTAGCGCGTAAGGATCCCGCCTGGAAATTTGAGACCAAAGATCGAAATGAGCTTGCCCGAAGGATTATTGCAGACATTTCGATGGCCGAAAGAGAGCTTAAAGAAAAGCTAGACAAGATCGAAAGACTGATCAAAATCTACCAAAAGAAAGCTGAAAAGAGAAAAAAGCAATCGGGCCGTTTTAGGGCATAGAGTGTTAGTAGTTTATTCGATCTCGAGGGAGACAAGCCCCTTCCGGATGGCGTAGCGGACCAGTTGTACGACGTTGCGAAAGGCCAGCTTGTTCATGATGTTGGCCCGGTGGGTCTCCACCGTCTTTACACTGATTCCAAGCTTTTCTGCGACTTCCCGGTTCTTATAACCCTCTGCCACGAGTTGGACAACCTCCTTCTCCCGTTTCGATAGCTCCCGCGGGCGAACTGCCCTGGAAATGATTTCCCTGTCTTGGTTTTCTTGTTTCTTCAACGTGGATCGATTTCCTTCTCTGATTACAGACCCTTCTTCAGAACCGGGGCCGCCTTAAATTTCACTGATTTGCTCGCCTTGATCTTGATCGTCTCGCCGGTCCTCGGATTCCTCCCCTTGCGCGCCGCACGGCTCTTCACCGTAAATGTCCCGAAGTCCGGAAAAGAGAATCTCCCCGCTTTCTTGATTCCTTTCGCGATTGCCGCAAAGGTGCCGTCGATAATGCCGGCAATCTCTTTTTTACTGATCCCATTGCCCGCATGGTTCTTTGTGATTGCTTCAAGAAGCTCTTTCTTGTTCACGAAACCCTCCGATAAGAGATTAAGTAATAAGTAAATGGAGAATTGTACCGAGTCGCTCAGAGAAAGTCAAAAGGAATGCTTTCATTCCCGGAGGTGAGATGGGGAGGGGGAGAGAACCTCCGCAGGGTCTCGGACTTCTACCTCAACCGCAGCGCTGATCGAGGTCCTTGACCCTTCGACTAAAATATTAATAAGGTAGACCAGGACGCAGTACAAACGTCATTTTTTCTCACAGTTCACAGGCCGGCACCCATGCTCCCGCGATGGCCGTTTGAATAAATTCCCTCTTTGCCCCCGACCTGGAGCGGCTCGACGCCCGATTTCATGCCGATGATTCGCCCACCCCGCGCCGCTTCCTTCCATGGGAAGGGAATCGCAGGTTACAACGGGGTAAAGAGGGGAGAGTCAGATCCCCATCAGGTCTTTCATAAGGGGTTCACAATGGACAGGAACATTCTGGTGGTGGACAACGAGCCGGTCATTCTCGATCTACTCACCCTGCTGCTTTCCAGATCCGGCGACCGGGTCGATCAGGCTTCGGATGCAGAGGCGGCGCTTCGCAAGGTGGACGATCAAAAGTATGACGCGATTCTGCTGGACATGCGGATGCCGGATATGGACGGCAAAGCCTTGTACGAGAACATCAAAGCGCGATCAGCGGATTTGGCGGCCCGGATCATCTTCGTGACGGGGGACCTGGCCAACCGACAGACGACCTCCTTCCTCCAAGCGACAGGAAATCCATATTTGGAGAAACCGTTCACGTGCGCACAACTGGAAGCGGTCATGGAGCGCTTCTTCCGATTCGGCCCATAAAGGGTGTTCTGTGGGAACCGCAACATCCTCCCTGCACCTCTTCCGCTGCAGTACTTTCCTCTTCGGAACTGTGTTTCTATACAGGTAAGGGATTTTGAAAGACCGTCAGAACTTGACTCTTAGATTTGAATCAAGGTAAGATCCGGGAAACACAAAGATGTGTCTGACGACGATGTCCCATCTCAAAGTTCAATTTGAGATGGGACGTTTTGTTTTAGGAGGAGCAGATGGCCTTTGGGCAACACCTTTCCGATACATTGATCGGTTGCAGCCCCGCGATGAAGGAAGTTTTCAGAGAACTGGTGCAGGTAGGCCAAAGTAAGGCCACCGTTCTTCTACGAGGCGAGAGTGGGACCGGCAAAGGACTGATTGCAAAACTCATCCACGAAAACAGTCCCCGCGTAGGGAAACCCTTTATTAAAGTAAATTGCGCGGCCCTCTCCGAGACGCTCTTGGAGAGCGAGCTTTTTGGACATGA
>JAHFEM010000195.1 GCA_023248505.1 Nitrospirota bacterium | reverse complement strand
CTCCGACCGCCTTGCCTGGGGCCGGATGCGGATGGACCCGACCGACGTCGCCGACGTCACCGGCGACACCTATACCTTCCTCATCAACGGTCAGCCCTCCAAAGCGAACTGGACCGCCCTCTTCAAACCGGGAGAGCGGGTCCGCCTACGGTTTATCAACGCGGCTTCGATGACCTACTTCGACCTCCGCATCCCAGGTCTCAAGATGGAAGTGGTTCAGGCCGACGGGCAGAACATCCAGCCGGTGACGGTGGATGAGTTCCGGATTGCCGTCTCGGAAACGTACGACGTGATCGTCACGCCGCAGGAGGATCGGGCCTATACCCTCTTCGCCGAGGCGATGGATCGGAGCGGCTATGCGAGAGGGACGCTCGCGCCACGTCCGGGGATGTCGGCTCCGATTCCGGAGATGCGGCCCCGGCCGATCCGCACGATGGCCGATATGGGAATGGCGGAAGGGGCGCACGAGATGAAGCCGAGCGGGAAAGCGTCCGCGCAGGAAAGCGCGATGGCCGGGATGGATCACGAAGCAATGGGTCAGGGGGACGCCCGCTCTGAGATGCCTTCCGAGGAACCTCCCCTGATGCACAGTGCCGACACCCACGGACCGGGGAACGCGATGGTCGCGATGGCGCCGCGGAGCCGGCTTCGAGAGCCCGGCGCCGGGCTTGAGAACACAGGGACGCGGGTCCTGACCTACGCCGATCTGCGCGCGCTAGAACCCGGCTACGACCGGCGGCCGCCCGAACGGGAGATCGAGCTTCACCTCACCGGCAACATGGACCGGTACATTTGGGGTTTTAACGGGAAGAAGCACTCGGAGGCCGACCCGATCCGGCTTCGGTATGGGGAGCGGCTGCGCGTCCTCTTCGTGAACGACACGATGATGGAGCACCCGATTCACCTGCACGGGATGTGGATGGAGCTCGATAACGGGAATGGGGAATTTAATCCCCGGAAGTTTACGATCAATGTGAAGCCGGGGGAGCGGCTCTCCTTCCTTATGACGGCGGATGCGCCGGGAGCGTGGCCCTTCCACTGTCATTTGGTCTATCACATGGCTTCAGGAATGATGTTGGATATGGTCGTATCCGATGACGAGGTGAAGACCCACCCATGACATTTCTGAACGGGTCGATGATCACCGGCGTCTGTTTTACTGTTCTGGTCGCTTTTGCTCCGGCCGCTCTTGCAGACAGTCCGGAAATGGCCGCGGAGGAAGACTCTCGGCTCTATACGTTTTTAGAGGTCGAGCAATTCGAATACCGGATTGGAAGTGAAGACACTCTGAGTTGGGAGGCCCAGGGCTGGATTGGAGGAGACGACAACAAAGTCTGGCTCAAGACGCAGGGCGATCACGCGATCGATGGAAATACGAAAAACGCCGAGGTTCAGCTCTTATACAGCCGGGCAATCACGGCGTTCTGGGACCTGCAGATCGGAGGGCGCTACGATATGAGGCCCGATCCTTCGCGCGGCTACGCCGTCCTCGGAATCGAGGGACTTGCCCCCTACTTCTTCGAGGTCGATGCGGCGGCGTTTGTGAGCAACAAGGGGGATGCGTCGGCGCGCGTCGAGGCGAGATATGACCTGCTCCTCACCCAACGGCTGATCGTCCGGCCGTCCGTGGGGCTGAATTTCGCCGCCCAAGAGGTCAAAGAGCTCGATATCGGTTCCGGCTTGAGCGAGGTCGAGCTTGGTTTGCGGGTCCGCTACGAGATTGTGCGGGAGGCCGCCCCTTATATCGGCGTCTCCTGGGAGCGAAAGGCCGGTCGAACCGCCGATTTCGCGCGGCGTAAGGGAGAGGACATAGACGATCTGACCTTCGTCACTGGCGTTCGCTTCTGGTTCTGAAATCGGCTGCTGGGCCCGGAGAACTTGCGCCGGTCGATGCGGCGCAAGGAGAATTGGGAGGCGTCGCAATGAAAAAGATCTCTGCTTCGGCTAGAGCGCTCTTCTGGAAAATCTTCATCCGTATCCGCTGGGTCCTCCGATTTTCTCGTAAACAAGAAGCGGAGATCGGGGCTCGAACGCCCGATTTTACATTGCGGGATCTCTCCGGGCGATCATTCACCCTTTCCGATTCTTTTCCTAAGAAGGCGGTGGTCCTCTGGCTCACCAACCTCTGCTCCATCTGTGAGGAGCGGATTCAGTTGCTGCAGCGGATTTACGAAGCGAACCGAGACCGGCTGGAGATCCTTGCGATCTCCACGCTGGGGGAGGATCGCGCCACGCCGGAGCGGATTCTTCGGACCCATCGGATGACCTTTCCGCTCCTTTTGGATCCGGGCGATTGGGTAGGAAAGACGCTGGGCCTTCCTCATCCGGTGGGGGCCTGCCCGCTCTACAATCTACTGGTTCTCGATCCTTCGGGCGTCATCCGGTTTAAAAGCCATCTCTCGGCGATCGGTGATGAGACGTTTTTGGAGATGATTCGATCCGTCGTGGCGACTCCATAGCCGATTTCTAGCCGACTGACGAAATTGTCGCTATCCCTTACGCTCATATTCTTGCCAGATGCTTAGGACCTCTGCAATTCGGAGGACCTTGACCTCCCTCTCCCGACACTTCCCAGCCAGTTCACCCTCCTCTGTGAAGACAGGCTGGCTGGAGTGAGAGGAGGCGCCGGCAAGCTGAAGAAGGGCGGTATCCGTTGGACCGAAGGATGATAGGATATTCCCATCCATTTGCGCCAATGTTACGAGCTTTTCATTTAGGCTTAACTCGGCGAGTTCTTGCTGCGCAAATCTCCAGAAATATCCGAGATTCGGCGCACGCAACTGCTTTTCGCCATGTCGATGGATCTCAGCGATGACTTGGGGGCATGTAGTGATCGGCTTTGCCCTCGTAAAGTACCAACGAACCGCTTCTCGATAGGAATCAGTCTTGAGATATCTGAACTGGAATGACCGGGCGGCGCCCTTGAAATAGTCCGAACATGAAAACCGCCACAACAGATAGTCGAAAAGCGGCCCGGTATCAACGATGGGATGTCGTGGAATCGACTGCATGATGACCCGATGCGCTCATTGATCTTGCTTTTCCTGGCCGGTTGCCATGTAAGAAATGGGAGCCGCTGGAATGTCATATTCCTCGACCAGGCTGGACCTGAGATTTTTCAGCGCCGTTAAAAGTCGGTCATCTTCCCTCTCAAGTTCTTTGCCGGACGCGTCAAGCCTCTCAAACACCTCTCCGGTCCGAAACTGGAGAAATTCGTTTCTGAATCTTGACCAAAACCTTGACGTCGTGTAGTGATCCGGCAGCTCTTGAATTTGGCTCAGAACGTACTGGGCGATCAGCTTATGAAAATCCCCTTCTGGGACAGCGCCTCTTGGGTGTTCTCTGGTCGGTTCTTCGCTTAGATACGCAGAGAGAGATGATTGGACTTTGTCTTGAAAAGCCTGTAAATCGATAAGGAAGTCAAAGGCGATTCGGCAATTTTCAGAGAGAGCCGCCCTCAGATCCTCGCGTTTTTTCCTCTTTCGCTCCATTTGAGAGTTGGCCTCCAAGAAGTCTTCGAAGATAGGATGGTAAGCCGAATCGACGTACTGCTCCAGTGGAAGGATAAATTCGATGCGTTTTGTCTCATAACGCCAGGTCCAATTCTTCTCTTTTAAAAAAGCCTTGTCCACCTTCAGCGCATCGATCAGCGGATTGATAACGGCATAGATCCATGACTTAGCTCGATCCACCCCTTTCTTAGGAGCATATTTGCTTTGCAGCTTCTTTTTCATGGTTGCCTCTTTACGATTTAGATCTTCTTTCGCCTCGCACATTTTTACTTTACCTTTTTGTCTTATTTTTGGCAATTGTTTTAAAACCCGCTGCATACGTAATCGACTGCAATAGACTCTATGTCAGCAACATCTACGTTTTTGCGTAGATCATTATTGTAGCCAGCGAACGAATGAGAGCGTTGAGGGGGCGACGCAAGCCCCCTCTCCGGCTCCGCCGGATTAGGTGGAAAGGGTGAAGTGACCACTTCTTTTGGGGAATTTCTTTCTATTTCGTTGCGATCAGAATAGAAGCAAGGAAATTTGATGAGAAGATGTGGAACTGCCTTCCCACTGTTGAAGCAGCCGTCTTTTCGGGTATGATCGTGCTTGCAGAAGCGTTGTCCTCATCCACAAAGCGAACTGAATGAACAGGGGAATCCATGACAGACGGGAAAGAGAAGAGGACGATGGTTTTTCTGGAGGCGGAGCTGTGGGAGCAGGAATTTATCGCCAAACGCGCTCCGCCGGGGTGGCAGCTCCGATTCTATCCCGATGAGGCCGACCGGATTTCGCTGGAGGCGATCCGGGACGCCGAGATTCTGTCGGTCTTCATCTACTCCGATCTCGACGCGGCGCTCTTGGAAAAGCTGCCTTGCCTTCGGATGATCGCCACCCGATCGACCGGGGTCGATCATATCGATACGGTGTACTGCCGGAAGCGGGGAATCGTGGTGAGTAATGTCCCGACCTACGGCGCCAATACCGTGGCTGAATACACCTTCGCGCTCCTCCTCTCCCTCTCTCGCAGGGTGATCCAGGCCCATGAGCGGACGGCTCGGGAGGACTTCTCTTCGGCGGGGCTGAGGGGAACTGATCTGCTGGGGAAGTCCTTGGGGGTGATCGGCGCCGGACAGATCGGCCGGCATGTCATTCGGATCGCGAAGGGGTTTCAGATGCAAGTGGCGGCCTATGACTCTCATCCCGATCCGTCGCTGAGCGAACTGCTCGGGTTCGAATACACGAGCTTAGACGAACTGCTCGCCCGCTCCGATATCGTGACCCTTCACTGCCCGCTGACCCCCGCGACCCGGCGCCTAATTGGAAGGGAGGCCTTCAAGAAAATGAAAAAGGGAGTATGGCTCATCAACACCGCCCGGGGCGGGCTGATCGACACCGAGGCCCTGCTTTGGGCCCTCGATGAGAAGATCGTTGCGGGAGCGGGTCTTGATGTTCTGGAAGAGGAGGAGATGATCCGGGAGGAGCGGGAGCTGCTGACGAAACGCTTTGACGCGGAAAAGCTTCGGGCGGTCCTCCGAAACCACGTTCTCCTGAAACGGAAGGAGGTCATCATCACACCGCACATCGCATTCAACAGCCAGGAGGCGGTGGAGCGGATTCTGGTCACGACGATGGAGAATGTTTCGGGCTTCATCGGTGAACAGCCGCAAAACC
>JAHFEM010000194.1 GCA_023248505.1 Nitrospirota bacterium | reverse complement strand
CCGCCCCGGCGAACACCGACGAGGAAACGCTCAAAGAGCGCGCCGTTTCGGATCCGAAGACACAGGCCTGGGTCGAGGGCCGCCCTATCAAGAAGATCATTGTGGTGAAGGGAAAATTGGTTAACATCGTCGTATGAGAAGGGCGATTCTTCTCCTTCTAGTGAGTCTGGCCGGCTGTGGATACCACAGTGGAATCCGATCGGAGATGGCATCCCCCGATCGGACGATCGCCATTCCCGTCTTTGAAAATGCAACGTTTGAGCCTCTTTTGGAAAATCGGGTCAGCGAGGGTTTCAAAGAAACCTTTCTAAGACAGGGCTGGCAGGTCGTCGCCAAACCCGATCAAGCCCCCCTGACCCTCTCCGGCCGCGTGATCCGTTTTGATAGAGTTCCAATCTCCCTGAACCGAATCGGCCAAGCTCAGGAATACCGGATTACAATTGGTCTCGAGTATGCCTTCCTTTCTTCTAAGGAAACCCCTCCATCGAAACAGAAGGATCATGCTGAGGCTTCTGCAGAGTACATCGCAAGTTCCGACCCCATTACAGATCGCGTTGCGGAAGACCGCGCCATCCGAGAGGCAGGACGACGTCTGGCCGAACGGGTGGCCGATTTAAGGAACATGACCCAGCTCTCCACGTCACCTTCAACCGTGCCGGCCGGCCAATGACCTATCCAGAAGCCTTAAAACACCTTGAACAAGGGCGCTTCTCTCCCGTCTACCTTCTGACCGGTGAGGAACCCTTTTTTATCCATCAGCTCCTCAGTCGATTCCGCGAGAAGGTGCTCGACGACGCTTCCCGCGATTTCAATTATGATCAATTCCAGGGAGAGGGGATCGATCTCGCTCAGGTCACAATGATTGCGAAAACCTTCCCGGTATTCAGCCCGCGACGGCTGGTCATTCTGCAAAACGCGGATCTCATCAAGGACGAGCGTGAGGTGCTTTTAAACTATCTCGATGCCCCCTGTGAGACAACGGTGATGCTCTTTATTGCCGCCAAGCCCGATATGCGTAAGAAATTATTTACCACGCTGAAAAAGAAGGGAACGACGGTCCATTGTGCACCCCTCTCGGAACAGGCCCTGCCTGGTTGGATTTCGCAAGAGGGGAAGCAACGGGGGATCGATCTTTCAGAAGAGGCAACGTGGTGTCTCAAAGAACACCTTGGCAGCGATCTCTTTCTCATCCAACAGGAGCTGGATAAGCTGGCGCTTCATCTCTCAGATGAAAAGAAGGTCACTCTCGAGACGGTTCAGCAGCTCATTGCAGGGGGACGCAGTCATTCTATTTTCGAATTGATCCGAGCCATTGGAGAGAAAAACCTGAAGAACGGCCTTGCGCTTCTTTCATCCCTGCTCGCGGAGGGAGAGCATCCCCTTTTTATTTTGACCATGCTGACACGGCAGTGGAGGCTGATGGCGGTGGCAAGAGAGGCGATCGATGCCGGGAAATCGGAAGCGACGGTGGGGAAAAAAGTTCCAATGCCTCCGAATCTTCTTCCCTCCTTTTTCAAGCAGCTCCGGAATTGGAAGAGCAATGACATTCGGAAGGCATTTGATCTCTCCTTGGCCGCGGATTCTCAATTGAAGGGGGGAAGACAATCGGCACCGCTGGTCCTTGAGATGCTGATGCTCGATCTCTGTCGACCCCATCCGACATTACAGCGGACAGGTTATACCCTCCCCTTTTTGGAATCGAGGTCATGAGCGCGGCCCAATCCTTTCTTTTAAAAGTGAAAGGATTGCATCAGACAGGTCGCCGCTTCAGCGATACGACAAAAGGAACTCACCCGGCAAAGTATGCTGGAAAGATCCTCTCGATATGCCTTGATTTGACGTTAGGCAGAGGGGGATGCAGCAGCCGACAGAAACTTTTTGACCCGCGCCGAGAGGCGAGAAATTTTTCGGGAGGCGCGCTTTTGGGGAATAACCCCTTTGGAAGCGGCACCGTCGAGCGACGAGGTCGCCTCCTTCAGAGCCGATTTGGCAAGATCCTGATTCTTTTCGGAAAGGGCCGTCTGGACCCGCTTGACCGCGGTTCGAACGGCGGAAAGGATGCCCCGATTCCGCTGTTTTCTTTTTTTCGCCTGCCGCTCTCGCTTCAATGCAGATGGATGATTCGCCACGATTAAGATCTCCTTAAAATAAAAACGTTTTTTAACACAGTCTCCGATGGAAAGTCAAGGGAAAAGCCTCATGGAAAGCCAAGGGAAGCGTCTCGCCGCCCAAGTCCAGGTCGAGAAGGGGATCGCCGGTGCGGCCGGCATCGTCGCTTTCGGAACACTGATCAGCCGTATTCTCGGATTCATTCGGGATATGATTCTTGCCAACCTCTTCGGCGCAACGATTGCCGCCGACGCCTTTTACGTCGCCTTTCGAATTCCCAACATGCTTCGCGAGCTGTTTGCCGAAGGATCGATGTCAGCCGCCTTTATTCCGGTCTTCACGGAATATCTCTCCAAGAAATCACGATCCGAGGCCAAAGAACTCGCCTCGGCCGCCTTTACCACCCTCTTCCTGCTCCTCTGTATGGTCGTTACCGTCGGAATTTTCATGTCGCCCGAAATCATTCGATGGATTGCCCCCGGTTTCGTTCGGGATCCCTATCAATTCTCTCTGACGGTCGCGATGACACGGATCATGTTCCCCTTCCTTCTCTTCATCTCATTGGCGGCGCTTGCGATGGGAATCCTCAACAGCACCCGACATTTTGCCCCTCCCGCACTCGCCTCGGGCGTATTCAATGTGGTTAGCATTCTCTTCGTTTTCGGCTTCACTCCTCTTTTGCCTGAGCCGGTCTACGGAGCGGCCATCGGCGTAGCTCTCGGGGGACTTGCACAATTCCTCATCCAAGTTCCAACACTTTATCAGGAAGGGCTCTCCTTTAAGTTTCGAAACCCGATCTGGCCGCTCCACCCGGGTGTCGCCCAGATGGGGAAACTCCTCCTCCCAACGACGCTTGGCCTTTCGGTCACCCAAATCAATGTTCTTGTAAATACCCTGCTTGCATCCTACTTGGCTGCCGGAAGCGTGAGTTATCTTTATTATGGCATGCGGCTCATTCATTTCCCGCTGGGTATCTTTGCCGTTGCGCTCTCTACGGCGCTCCTCCCGACCCTTTCGACACAGGCAGCGAACGGGGAAATGAACGAATTGCGCCGGACCTTCTCCTTTGGCCTTCGGTTTGTCTTCTTCATCACCTTCCCTGCAATGATGGGATTGATCCTCTTCCGGGTCCCGATTGTTCACCTTCTCTTCGAGCACGGCGAGTTCGGCCCCCTTGCGACACAAGGAACAGCGGCCGCCGTTCTTTTCTATTCAATCGGGTTATGGGCATTTGCCGGCATTCGAATTGTGGTCCCTGTTTTCTACTCTCTCCAGGATACGAAAACGCCCGTCAAAGTCGGATTTATCGCGGTGATCGCCAACCTGATCCTCAACGTTACCCTCATGGTTCCCCTTAAACATGGGGGCTTAGCGCTCGCGACATCCCTTTCGGCCATCCTCAACTTCTTTCTATTGCTTCTTATTTTAAGAAAACGGATTGGACGGGTGGATGGGAAAAGGATCTTCAACTCACATGTAAAGGTCATCCTTGCTACGTCCTGCCTTTTACCGATCTCTCTTTGGGTAAATCATCAAGCGATGTGGCTCACCCCAGGAAATTGGACCGTTAAAGCAGCTACACTAACAATTGCAATATTCCTAAGTACAGCCGCTTACTTTGCAATACAAGCACTACTTAAAAGTGAAGAATTTTATTTCATCCTTAACCTCATTAATAGCCGTCTTGCAAGACGTATCCCCCCCTCTTGATCACATACTTGTATCCTGATAATCAATTCAGTCCATATATAGTGTAAGAAGCTATAGCCTAAGATATAGCATTCATCCATTCAAATATGATAGCATGCCTATAAATTTATCTTGACACGTATCATTCTAAATGCTATACATGCTGTATAGAGGTGTTACGGTGGAAGATTTTAAAGATATTATTACAGGTCTTGAACAAAGAATTCACGTTTACAAATCGAAGCTGCAGGAGCTTCAAAAAAAACGTGAAAAAATAGAGGATGAGATAAAGACCATTAAGAAATATCTTGAACTTGCCGAAACACTTTATCGCGTTGAAATCGAAAAAACCAAATGGACCCATCCTTCCAATCAGCTCACTTCTGAATCAGAGAAGGAGAGAAGTGGTAAACCCAGCGAAACCCATGACCACTCAAAAGAAATTCTTCTAGAAAAAACACGGTATGTCGGTCTCTCGGTTCCTCAGGCGACCTTCTTACTTCTGAAAGAGACCGGTAAACCGCTACACGCCAAGGAAATATACCAAAAACTCACAGAGGGAGGCGTTCGTATCAGGGGGAAAACACCTGTGACCTCCGTCGCCATCTCCCTTTCAAGGGATAAGCGCTTTAAGAAAATCGCTCCAAACACATTCACGCTTGTTGAGGAGACAGGGCCAGAAGCCCTGTTAGAAAAAAACCCTGCTACTAATAAAGAGGGTCAGGAAAGGGGGTGAGAGAGCATTGGCGACAAAAAAGAAGACCGCGACAAAGAAAAAAGCTACCAAAAAGAAATAGTGTCAGAGAAAAATGAAGTGGGGGGCCCTCCGGGGCCCCTCTTTATTTCTGAGCTTTTGGATTTTATATTGCTGAAGAAAGGGGAGAATAGATCGCCTGACGAGGGGAAGGAACCTTATATGGCTCAATGCTGGGAACAGTGCCTGAGATTTTGCAGGCTTTCTTATTTTGTAAAATCTCTTTAATGAGCCTTGCATGAAGCTTATGTCCTGAGCAGACCGCCTCGATCCTGCCTAAAATCGGCATTCCAAGCAGCGAGAGATCCCCGATCAAGTCCAGAATTTTGTGGCGAACGAACTCGTCCGAGAAGCGAAGGCCCTCCTCGTTTAACACCTGATTATCCCCAATGACAATGGCATTTTCGAGCGAGCCGCCACGGGCAAGCCCCATGGATTGAAGCATTTGAACATCTTTCAAGAAACCAAATGTTCTGGCGGGGGCGATCTCGGTCATGAAGGTTTCCCAGCTATGTTGATAATGGTACTCTTGGCTCGAGATCAAGGGATGATCAAAATGGATCTTATATGAGATTTCGAAGATGTCTGATGGATAGATAGTGACATGCTTCTCTTTATCC